>NZ_RZTC01000005.1:0-19929 GCF_004023165.1 Mesorhizobium sp. M7A.F.Ca.MR.176.00.0.0
ATACGGTGACCGACGCCCACGGCAACACCACCACCGGCTCCATCCTGGTCGACATCGTCGATGACGTGCCGACGCTTGGAGCTTTCACGCCAGGGACGATCCCCAACGAGGTCGGATCCGTCAACGGTTTGTTTGACTTTGTGGCGGGAGCCGACGGTGTCAACCATTTCAACATCACAGGTCCGGCGATCGCGGGGGTTAGCTACAGCACGGCAGTCCAGGCTGACGGAACGACGGTGCTGCTGGCCGAAACCTCCACGGGGACTGACATCTATTCACTCACCTTGCATCCAGATGGTACCTACGCCTTTGCGCTTATCACACCCGATGCAGCAACAACGGTAACTCAAACGCTCACGGGGCTGTCGCCGGGTGGTCCGACACCTTTCCTTGAAACATCGGATGGCCTGATCGAGTTCACCGGTACTGGCACGGGCGTCAATTCTTCGACACAGGGCTTCGGTGTCGCCGATCAGTTTATCGAGAAAGATGAGAACTTCACCATGGAGTTTCACACCTCCGCAACCGCGGGGGATGACGCACCGACGCTGAATCCGAAGTTCATAGGCAGCCTCGATTTCGCGGCAAGCGGCAACAGCTCGGGCTCTGTATCGTGGATCGCAACCAATTCCGTCACCGGCGAGACCCGTAGCGGAACGGCGACAGTTACGAACGGACATCTGGTCATCGATCCTTCGATCGACTTCAACCTAATTTCCATAACCGGTGATGCTGGTTCGAAAATCAGGCTGTCCGCCGTCGACATCTCACAAACGATACTGCCATCCGACACCACGTTGCATTTTCAAGTCAGTGCGGTCGATGGTGACGGTGACGTTAGTGCAACCCAGTCCTTGGACATCCACCAGGTAGCTGCAAGTTCGGGTGGATCCTTTACGCTGGCAGGGTTTGCGGGCACCGTGAACGACGTGATCGCCGGCAGCACCCACGCTGACACGATCTCAGGCGGAGCCGGCACCGACATTGCCGACTATACCGGGAGCGCGGCGATCTCGATAAACCTGACAGATGCAGGTGGCGCCGCCGGTGTTCATGGCACCCCCAGCAATCCGAGTGATGGCAACATCACCGGGGGCGATGCCACGGGAGATACGCTGACTGGCATCGAGGGCTTGATCGGCGGTTCCGGCGATGACTATCTCTACGGAAACTCCGGCGCCAATTACCTGGCCGGCGGATTGGGCAACGACACGCTCAGAGGCGAAGGCGCCGCCGATCAAAGTGTCGGCGCCGGCAACGACCTGCTGGTCGGTGGTGCCGGGAGTGACACGCTCACCGGCGGGACGGGCACTGACACGTTCAGACTTGAGAACCTCGACATCAAGGATCTGATCACGGACTTCAATGGCGGCGACGGCGACAAGATCGACCTGACAGCCCTGTTCGACTCGGCTCCTGCGAATGTCGGCAACTTCGTCAACTACGACGCAGGGACCGGCGTGCTGAGTGTCGACACGAGCGGATCGGGAGATCCGGCCAATTTTGTCCAAGTGGCGGAACTCACGAACCACCTCGCTGCCAACACGATCACGCTGCTCTACGACGATGGCATAACCCAGCATCAGACAACGGCAAACGTGGTGTAACGCCATAGCGCACAACCACGTGACTATGTTATACGTCGCTAATATCTAGGGGAGCTCAATATGAAACGTTCTGCAAGACTGCTTGTTTCCGCTGCGACGCTGTTGCTGGCAGTCGGGTCGACGGGGTATGCCGCCGACATCATCGACGGTCCGACGGGCGACTATTGCCGTGTCGTCGGCACCTCCAACCTGGTGCTGAACGACAACATCGTCGATCTGAAGCAGGAGGTTGTGAAGTTGATGGACGAGTCGGTTGCCGTCGCCAACAGCTCGGAGTGGATCAACTCGTCGCGGCCCGTCTTCGTCTGGGCGTCGGAGGCCAAGGTCGCTTGCGGCAAGGCCTATGGCTACCTGAAGACGAACTACAAGGACGAAGACTACCTCAACAAATGCGAGTGTTTTCACGATCGCATGGTCGAGTACATGCACTGACCGGATAGGCGAACCCACGCCTGTTGGCCATCATGACAGCCGACGGATCCTTCCTGAAGGCGGTCGCGGGCGCGATCGTGTTGTTTGGCTTTGTCCAAACGGTCACGCCGGCCAGTGCCAACTGGCTGGAACGACCATCCGTGAAACCACAGCTTTCGTCCGGACTGAAGCAATCGGTGCGCTGTGATCCGGCCACGGAGTGGACCCGGCAGGCTTTCAAGGCATTTGCGAGTTGCCAGGCATCGATCTATGGCCTGGAGCCGATGCTGGCGCATGCGGTGATGGAGATCGAAAGCGGCTTTGATCCCGACGTGCAAGGCGGCGACGGCGAAGTCGGCCTGATGCAGGTGATGCCGGCGACCGCCAGGATGCTCGGCTTTCGAGGTTCCCTGGACGATCTGAGCGCGCCGGCGGCCAACATCGCGCTGGGGGTCAAATATCTTGCACAGGCCAACAGGCTGGCCGCGGGCGATCTGTGCACCACCGTCATGAAATATCGCGCCGGGCACAATGAAAGCCGGTTCTCGGCCCTTTCGGTCCGCTACTGCCAGCGTGCGCGGGCAATCCTGGCAAGGGAAGGCTTTGAAGTGACCGGGCCTTTGCCGGTGGCGACGTTCGGCTTTTCCGCATTTTCGCCGGGCGGAGAGGGCGGAGCCCCTGCCCAGGCAAAGGGCGTCTGCGTGCGCCGCGTGTTCGTGCCGGGGCCGCGATACATGAAATGCGCCGACTATCGAAGTGCCGGGCAAGCAAGGCAGATCAGGACGCTCAGAGGCAGGCTTTTCGGCGGCTAAAAGAACTACAGACGGCACTGCAAGTCCGCCGTAACATGCGTTGAAGACCAGACCGGGAACAATATCCGGCGGCACATAGGGGTGGGAGCATTCATGGAAGCTGGCCGACAGGTCCACTGTCCGCGGACATGGGCAATCGCCTTGGCGCTCGCCGCGATCTTATCGGGCTGCCAGTCGAAGGGCGGCGTGTCCGAAGTGCTCGATCCGGCGGCGATTGCCGCGCCTGCCGGGCAGAATGGCGCCGCCGGTGCCGGTCCCGTCCAGGCGACCCAGTCGCTGGGCACCGGTTCGACCAAAGTCACGATGCTGCTGCCGTTGTCCGCCCCCGGAACGGCCGGGGAAAACGGCAGGAAGATGCTCGATGCGACCAAGCTGGCGATGACGGATATCGGCAACGGATTGCTGACGCTGACGATAGAGGACACCAAGGGCGACAGCACGCAGGCCAGCAAACTGGCAGTAACGGCCATTACGACGGGATCGAAAGTCGTCATTGGCCCGACCGAGCTGCCGGCAGCCCAGCATATTGCCACGCTTTCGGGATCGAAGCGGCCACCGGTTCTGGCGCTTGCCGACAATTTCGCCGGCGGCGCCGGGGTTTATGCCGTGCTCCTTGGCGAGGCGGACAGCGCCGCAGCCGGCGCCGCGGGACTGGCTGCGAAAGGCAGCAAGAAGTTCGTACTGCTTGTCGCGGACGGTCCAAACGCCGGCGCCATGGAGAAGCGGGTCGCAAACAGCCTCAGCATCTACGGCGCGGCGCTTGCGGTCACTCTCCGATATTCTGCCGGCGATGGTGGCGCGAAGGCGGTCGACGAAATGGGCTCACTCGTGGACGCCCCCGACGCCGTCATTGTCGCCAGTGGCAATGGCAGTCCGGCGCCTATCCTTGCCGCCCTCAAATCGAAGGGCATTCCGGGAAAGACCATCTCCGTCGTCGGAACGAACCGTTGGCTGGAGCACCCCATGGATCCGCTCTTCGAGGGGGCGTTTATCGCCACGCTCGATCCAAGTGAAACCGGGCCGATCGCCGACCGCTTCAGGACGACATACAACTATCCTGCCGACGTCAACGTGGCCTATGCCTATGATATGGTTGCCTTGACGGCAGGGATTGCCAGCGCGGTCGGGCCTGATGGTTTCAGCAAGAAAGTTCTCGAAAATCCAAACGGCTTTCGTGGCTCGACCGGCCTGTTCCGGTTTCGGGCCGACGGATCCAGCCAACGCTCGATGCCGTTCTATCGGATTGAAAAAGGTGCGCTCAAGCTGGTTGCCAAATCGACGTCGGGTTTCTGACCGGCGCAAATCCCCGAGATCTTGTTCAAGCTGATGGCTAGGCCGGGCCGCAGCCGCTTGGCGATCGCGCTCGGAAGCTTCCTGCTTCTGGCCGGTATCCTGCTGATCATTCAGGGCGGGGCGTTGCTTTCGGTCGATCGGCCTGTCCGTGCCCCGTCGCCGGATGTTGGCGATACCCGGCCTATCCGGCCGGTTGCCCCGGTTGCCGGCGCGCAACGCCTGGAGCCGGCGCGCAAGGTTGCTCAAGACCTGATCGCTCCGCCACGGCTTGATCCCGCTGAGATCGAACGGGCCGAGCCCCGTCCGCCACTAAGCGAGCTCGGTCTCGCCGTGCCCCCGAAAACGCCAATGCCCGGGGATTGGCGGGAGGTCTTGCTCTACCGCCCGATCGCCACATCGTCGGCGATGTTCGAAGCCATGGGCCGCAAGGTGGTCATCAGCGGAGTGCGAGGCATCGATCTCGACAGCTCCTGCTCGTTTCATGACGTCATCTGGCCTTGCGGCGTGCGCGCCCGCGCCGTTTTCAATTCCTGGCTGAGGGGACGCGCGCTGCACTGTTTCGTACCGCCGGACGTCGAGCGTTTTGCCGTCGCCGCACCATGCAGGCTGGGCAAGCAGGATGTTGGCGCCTGGCTTGTCTCCAACGGCTGGGCCACGGCGCTGCCGAGCGGCATCTACGGCAAGGCGGAGGCGACAGCCCGAAAGGCTGGGATGGGCATATTCGGCCCGGCGCAATAGCCTGCCATTCATTCCCTGATGTTTTGTTTGTTAACCGCCACGGGCGCAGCCTTGATGGGGTCATCGCGCAATCGATTAAATTGCAAGCTTCCTTGAAACTGAAATTGCAACACACCGGCCTTATACCAGCCCAACCACAGGAGATCGGCCAGTGATAAAGACTATGGCGAGCACCACCGACCAGGCATGGAAAAGCGTCGCTTTGCTGACCTTTCTGGGAACCGCTGCAATCCTGGGCGTTTCCGTCGGCCTCAATTACCTGCTCCTGTTCTCCGAGGCGCTGACGCCATTTGGGCGCAGCATGATCACGGCAATCCTGTTGCCCGTTGTCCTTGGCGTTCCGCTTTTTCTGTTCGTTGGATTGAAACAGATCGAGCTTCGTCGCTATCGCCGGGAACTCGACAAGTCGGCAACCTTCGACACCATGACCGGCTGCCTGAACGGAGCGGTCTTCACGTCGATGGTCGAAAAAAGAACGGCACGGCCGTCGGTGCCGGGGCCGAAATCGGGCGCCTTCCTGGTCATCCATTCGGAACATCTGCGGTCCATCAACCTGCGCTTTGGTCTTGAATGGGGCGATCAAGCCTTGCGGCTCATAGCCTCGACCATACAATCGTCGGTGCGCGCGGAGGATCTGGTTGGACGCATGGGGACGTCGATGTTCGGGGTTTTCCTCGCCGGCGCGACCGAAGCAGAAGCCAGGGAAATCGGCGAGCGTATCAGTGCGCGCATCGCGCAAGTCTATTTCGCGCCAAAAGGGACGGAGGATGCCCTGACCGTCAAGGTCGGCGGCGTGGTGTTCGAAAACCAGGTGGAGTTCGCGGACATGTTCCGGTCCGCCGAGCAGCGCATGGCCGGCGTCCAGGACGGAGCCGCGTTTGAACTGACGCATCTCCATAGCTGACCGTCGCTGGGAACCAGAGCCATTCGGAAACCAGGGGAACTGTCGGACGCGGCCGCGGTTACGCTGAGGACGGGGTAGCCCGTGAAGACGCCGCCCAGGTTTCGGCGATGGCGACGATCGCGGCGTTGATCGGTCCGCTCGGGATCGCCGGCATCACCGAGGCGTCTACGACAAAGGCATTGTCGAAGCCGTTCAGCCGCAAGTCAGGATCGACGACGGCCTCAGTGTCACGACCCATCCGGCAGGTGCCGGCCGGATGGTGATGGGTGGAAGCAGCCCTGGCGATGAAAGCATTGAGTTCGGCATCGGACTGAACCGGTGCACCTGGCAGGATCTCCGTATCGCGCCATTCGTCCAGGGCCGCATGATGGCCGACCATGCGCGCCCGCTTCAACGCCATCCTGAATGTCGCGCGATCGTGTTCGGTTTCGAGGTAATGCGGGTCGATGACCGGCGCATCGTTGCGGCTCGGGCCGCTCGGTGTGATGCGCCCGCGGCTTGTTGGATGAGTGACGCCGCACAGGATGGTAAAGGCCGAGCCATAAAGCGGGGTCTTCAGGCCCTCGGCCGCCGACGGCGCGACGACGCAGGCGAGCACGATATCGGGACTTCCCGTGGAGCGGGTCGGGTCGTCGCTGTGCAGGTACATCAGCGATTCGGAGTGCTGCAGGCGGGAGGGCGGCACCGGCTTCTTCGTGCTGTAGACATTGCCGAGAGCCAGCAGATGATCCTGCAGGTTGCGGCCGACATCGCCGCGATCGGCAAGGCAACGTATGTCAGCTTGCTTCAGCGTATCGGGACAGCCAATGCCCGACCGCATGAGGATGAGCGGCGTGGATACTGCGCCGGCGCAAAGGACGATCCGGTCGGCGGACAGCGTTCCGGTCTCACCCTCGCACACCACGCTCACGCCCGTGATCTTGTGGCCGTCCAGCACCAGGTGCTCGACCTCGTGGCCGGCAAGCAAGGTCAGGTTCGGCCGCGCCATGACCTGCAACGACAGATAGGCGTCGGCGACGCTCAGGCGCTTGCCGTCACGTATGTTGAGTGAATTGGGACTAGTGCCGACCAGTTCGCCGCTGTTGTGGTCGCTCAGGGCGGGAGCACCCATGGCGCGCCCGGCGGCGATGTAGGCCCGCACGACCGGACTGACCTCGGCGTCCGGCAGATAGACGTCCAGCGGGCCACACTTGCCGCGTGTCGGCCCGTCGAAGGCAGTGAAGGCTTCGCTGCGGATGAAGCCCGGCAACAACCCCCGATAGGACCAGCGCTCGCCGCCAGCTTGCGCCCAGGGTTCGAAATCATCGGCATGGCCGCGGACATAGGCCATTGCATGCAGGCAGCTCGAGCCGCCGACGATCCTGCCGCGCGGCCATTCATGGACGCGGTTGGCGGTGAAGGGCTGGGGCACGGTCCGGTAGCTCCAGTCGTAGGCGCGGCCCTGGAGCATCGTCCATTTCAGCGGATCGGCGATGTCGGGATCGGCCGGCATCGCCCCGGCCTCGACGAGGCCGACCTGGCACGACCGGTCTTCACTGAGCCGGCTGGCAACAACCGAGCCGGCGGATCCCGCACCGATCACCAGCACGTCGAAATGACGTTTCAATTTGAAATTCCCCGCACAGGCTCACTATCGGAAGCTGATACGATCACGCGGCAAAGGCGCCGGCATTCGACCGTTCCATGATCTGTCTCTGCACGGACAAAAGGTGCGCGCGCATTGCGGCCTCTGCCGCTTCGGGATCGCGCTGCGAGATCGCCTCGGCGATCAGGCGATGCTCGCCGTCGCGGTGGGCGATCCGCTTGGGGCAGGTGGGGGCTGCGGTGCGCGCAACCTTCACCCGCGCATCGACGCCGACCTGGCGCAGCATCTTGTAGAATTCCGCGGCGAGATGGTTGCGGGCCGCGGCAACGATCGCGAGATGGAAAGCGAAGTCGACCTCACCCGACGGGGCGTTCTCCGGCGTGGTTGCCGCGTCGAGGATCCGCGCCGTCTCGAAAGAGGAGGCGCGCAGCGACGCCAGTCGGGCAAGGCCCGGCTCCATGATCAGGCGCAATTCCAGGACCTCGATCGGATTGGTTACCCTGACCAGTTCCTCGCCATATCTCGGAAGGGCGGTCGGCGCCCGCCTGGCGCGCGCCGGTTTGAGGTCGCCCGAAAGGCGCAGCACTTCAAGCGCCTTGCGAAGCTGATGGCGCTTGACGCTCAGATGTTCCGCAAGATCGCGCTCGGACGGAAGCTTGCCGCCGCCCTGCTGCAACTGGCGGACCGCGGCGATGATGTCGTCGAGATCCGATGGTCCGACCTGCGGCTCGAATGCGCTCAAAACCAAATCTCCTGTCCGATCGGCAGACCGCCGACTCAACGTCCGGCATCATATTGTGACACGAAAGCCTGTTCGACGGCACTCAACCAATTCAACCAATCTACAGCTGTACGCAATGGTTGACAACACCAGTTGCGCGATGGTTGACTGCCCATGTCGACGGTTGCCATCGCGGCGGGCCGTTTTCTCCCGAGGATCACGCATGCCGGCTGGCGAAACCTTTGACTACGTCATTGTCGGTGCGGGATCGGCCGGCTGTGTGCTGGCGAACCGGCTGAGCGAGGACCCTGCCGTATCGGTGCTTCTGCTGGAGGCGGGGGATTGGGACCGCGATCCGATGATCCACATCCCGCTCGGCTGGGGCAAGATACTGACCGAGCGCCGCCACGACTGGATGTATTTCTGCGAGCCCGAGGCCAATGTCGGCGGGCGCAAGGTCGAATGCGCGCGCGGCAAGGTCATCGGCGGCTCTTCCTCCACCAACGCCATGGCTTATGTGCGCGGCAATCGCGGCGACTACGATCGCTGGGCGGCAAGCGGCCTGACGGATTGGTCGTTCGACAAGGTGCTGCCCTACTTCAAGAAGCAGGAGCGCTGGGAAGCGGGGGAAAGCCGGTACCGTGGTGGCAGCGGGCCGCTGAACACCCAGTTCTGCCGGTACAAGGACGAACTGATCGATGCCTTCGCCACAGCCAGCCGTGATGCCGGATACCCGCAGACCGACGACTATAACGGAGCCATACAGGAAGGCTTCGGCCGGCTGCAGATGACAATTGCGAACGGCCGCCGCTGCTCGACCGCGACCGCCTATCTGCGGCCTGCCATGCGCCGCGGCAACGTCAAGGTGCTGACCGGCGCGATGGCGACGAAGATCCTGCTCAGGGATGGCCGTGCAACGGGCATTGCCTACACCAGAGGCGGGGCGAGCCATGAAGTTCTGGCGCGGCGCGAAGTCCTGCTTGCCGGCGGCGTCATCAACACGCCGCAGCTGATGATGCTGTCAGGCATAGGCGACAGCGGTGAGCTCGCGGCGCATGGCATCGAGACGAAGGTCGATCGTGCGCAGGTCGGAAAGAATTTGCAGGACCACGTTTCGGTCATCCTGATGTATCGGCGCAAACAGCCGGGACCGTTTCTCAAGATGATGCGGGCCGATCGTATCGGGCTGGATTTCGTCAAGACCTATCTCACCGGAAAGGGCTTTTCGGGAGATGTGCCTGGCGGCGTCGTGGCATTCCTGAAGAGCGACGCAAGCCGGCCGCTGCCGGACGTGCAGCTGCTTTTCACCGCCGCACCGCTGGGGGCATGGCCTTACATGTCGCCGTTCAAGGCGCCGTTCGCCGACGGCTTTGCGACCCGTATCGTTGCTGTGCAGCCGGAGAGCCGCGGCAGCGTCAGGCTGGCGTCGAGCGATCCGGTCGCCGCGCCGCTGATCCATCAGAATTTCCTGTCCTCGCAGCGCGACTGGCAATCGCTTCGCGCCGGCTTTCGCGTTGCCCGCAACCTTGCCAGCCAGCCGTCCATGACCCCGTTCGTGGGCGCAGAGTTCTTCCCCGGCCCGAAATGCGAGAGCGACGAAGAGATCGACGAGCATATCCGCAAGACCTCGATCACCGTGCATCATCCGGCCGGCACGTGCCGCATGGGCGTCGATGCGGCATCGGTGGTCGATCCGGAATTGCGGGTGCGCGGCATCGCCGGACTTCGTGTCGTTGACGCCTCGGTCATGCCCGACCTCGTCTGCGGCAACATCAATGCGGCGGTCATCATGATCGCCGAAAAGGCCGCGGATCTGATCCGCAGCCGCGCTCAACAGAGCGTGGCGGCCTGATAGAGGCGGCCGGAATACAACCAAAGTCTTTTGGTTGAGACTGAAAAACTGCGTTGGTTGGACTGTCATGCGCGTCCGCATGGCCGTGGCGAAGCGGTTTCACGCCCTTGTTGCGAGCTGTATCTCGCGATTTCTAGGCTATTTTGCCTATTTCTAGGCATTTGCCTCCCAAAAATGCACCTCAACCAAAAACTTATAAAATTCGCAATTTGGCTATTGTCGAGCAAAACCAATGCGAATACGGTTGAGTTGGTTAGAAGTATTTTCTTCGTGACGAGAGGTGTCCGATATGTCCCTGGCGCAACCAGCTAACGATGTGCTCACCAACAAGAAGGCAGCACTCAAGGGCCTCTATGACGCCCTCTACGCAAAGAACATGTTTCCGTTCTGGGCGACGTCGGAAGGCGTCGATCATGACGAGATCAAGCAGCTGATGGCGACGTCGAAGGCCGTTCCCTTCGTGTGGTCCTATTCGGACATCGAGCCGCTGCTGCAGCGCGCCGCCGAACTGGTGACCATGGACGACAGTGAGCGCCGTTCGCTGATCCTGGTCAATCCCGGTCTTGCGCCCAAGCGTGCATCGGTCAGCACCATGTACACCGCCTACCGCCTGAACGATCCCGACGAGATCATGCCGCCGCACAAGCACTCGCCGAGCGCCATCCGCTTCGGCCTGACCGGCAAGGGCAACTTCACCGGCGTCGAGGGCGAAGACGTGGTCTTCGGCCCGGGCGACATGGTGCTGACGCCCAACGACGCCTGGCACAATCATGGCACCGTCGGCGGCGAGCAGGCGGTCAACCTGTCGGTGCTCGACCTGCCGCTGGTCGAAACGCTGCATGCCGTCCATTTCGATCACAAATACACCGAGATGGTCGATGGCAAGGAAGTCGAGAAGAAGGTGCAGACCGCCCGCTATCCCGGTGACTACTCACAGCGCATCTATGGCGAGGGTGGCCTGATGCCGCGTTTCGTCGACCACAAGCGCGGCGGCGGCCTGTCGTCGCCGATGTATGTCTATCGCTGGGAGAAGATGGAAGCGGTCCTCGACGCCCACAAGGATTGGGATGGCGACCCCCATGAAGGCATCGTCATCGACTATGTCGATCCGACCACCGGCGGACCCGTCTTCCACACCATCAATTTCTACGTGCAGATGCTGCGCCCCGGCGAGAAGACCTTGCCGCAGCGCGAGACCGCCAGCCTGCTCTTGGCGCCGTTCCGCGGCAACGGCCATTCGATCATCGACGGCAAACGTTATGACTGGAACCAGTTCGACACCATCGCCATACCTGGTGGTTCCTGGGTCGAGCATGTCAACGGCTCGTCGAGCGAGCCGGTGATCTTCTTCGGCGCCACTGATGCGCCGACGCAGAAGGCGCTGCTCCTCTACAAGCGCTGGGGCCGCAACCAGGCCGGCGATCTGCTCCGCCTCGTCTAGTTTCCGGTCCTTCGGCAAGCACTGTCCCGCCGCGATTGGCGGCGTGGACATCGAAAACGACGCTTCAGCAGCAAGGGCGTATGCATTTGGTTTCGGCGTTCAACACCAAGCAGATCGGCCATGTCGACTGTCCAGGCGGCGGCCAGGTCTGGGTCGATGGCAACATCCTTTATATCGGCCACATGCGGCCGCCGAGCGGCACGACGCTGGTCGATATTTCCGACCCGCGCAATCCGCGCAAGATAGCCACGATCGATGTTCCGCCCGGCTGGCATTCGCACAAGGTGCGCGCCAAGGACGGGCTGATGATCATCAACCACGAGCGCTTTGGTGATGCCGGCCCGGCCGATTTCGGCGGCGGACTGGCGCTTTACGACACAACCAAGCCGGCGCAGCCCAAGCTCATCTCGAAATGGATAACCGGCGGCAAGGGCGTCCACCGCTACGACTTCGACGGCCGTTACGTCTACATCTCGCCGACCGCCGACGGTTATGTCGGCAATATCGTGATGATCCTCGATCTGATCGATCCGGCACAGCCGGTCGAGGTCGGACGCTGGTGGATACCCGGCCAGTGGACGGGTGGCGGGGAAGAATACCCGTGGCATGACTATGTCACGCCGCGCTGCCACCATCCTCTGCGCATGGGCGACCGGCTCTATGTCAGCTACTGGCATCACGGGCTGTTCATCCTCGACATTTCGGACATCACCAAGCCGAAGCTGGTCTCGCACGTCAATTCGAGCCCGAGCTTTCCGCATCCCACCCACACCTGCCTGCCGATCCCACGGCCGCTCAAGGGCCGCAACATCATGGTGGTGGCCGACGAGGATGTCGCCAAACTGCGACCTTCACCGCCGGCCTTCACCTGGATCTACGACATCACCGACGAGACCAACCCGTTGCCGATCTCGACCTTCCAGGTGCCTGGCCTCGACCCGGATGGCGCGCCGCAACCGCCGATGACGGGCTGCCACCAGCCCTCCGAGCGGTTCAATGGAACCGTCATTCCGTTTGCATGGTTCGCGCAGGGGCTGCGCCTCGTCGACATCGCCGATCCGTTCGCGCCAAAGGAAGTCGGCCATTTCATGCCCGACGCGCCGGAGGGGGCGGAGCGTTCCTCGTCCAACGACGTGACCATCGACGACCGCGGCATCGTCTACCTGATCGATCGCATCCGCGGCGTCGACATCATCGAAACCAGCGTTCTCTAGGGGGGTATGTTGAGCGACAGCACGCGAAAATCCGCCAGCCACTACGCCATCGGCAACAAGAACCCGAACCTGCCGTTTCATCCGGCGGTGCGTGCCGGCGATTTCATCTTCGTCTCGGGCCAGGTGCCGAAGGACGAGAACAACAACATGATCAGCGGCACGATCGAGGAAGAGACGCTGGCGACGCTGAAGACCATTGCGCGCGTCATCGCGCATGAAGGCGCGACGCTGTCGGATGTCGTGCGGATCACCACCTATCTCGAGGATACGCGCGATTTCGGTCGCTACAACAAGGCGTTCCTCGAAGGGATCGGCGACGCCGTTCTGGCACGCACGACCGTCGAGGCAAAGGCCGTCATCAACACCAAGATCGAAATGGACGCCATCGTCTACAAGCCGCTCCCGGCGAGCAAGTAGGCCTTGGACACTAGCGAGGAGACGACATGTACAAGCTGTTAGGCCGCCAGACATCAGGCAACGTCCAGAAGGTGCTCTTCATGCTCGAAGAGCTGGGGGCCTCCTACAAGCGCGAGGATTATGGCCGCCAGTTCGAGAACACGCAGACGGCGGAATACAAGGCGCTCAACCCGACCTCCAAGGTGCCGACGCTGGTCGACGGCGACACCGTGATCTGGGAGTCCAACACCATCCTGCGCTATCTCGCGGCATTCGGCGGCGAACAGTTGAATGGCGCCACGCCGGCCGAAAAGACCGAGGTCGAGCGCTGGATGGACTTCCTGCTGGCTGCGGTCAATCCGGGCTACCTGGCGGCCTTCAAGGGCGCCAAGCTCACGCCCGAAGAACAGACCGCCGAATACAAGGAACAAGTGAAGGACCTTGTCGCGCAGCTCAAGATCGTCGACGGCCACCTGGCCGGCAAGGACTTCCTGGCGCTCGGCAAGCTGACCCTTGCCGACATCGCCTGCGCGCCGATCCTGAAGCGCTGCGTCGACTTCAAGATCGACCGGCCGTCAATGCCCAATCTGGAGCGCTGGGTGGCCGCAATCGCCGCCCGGCCGGCCTTCAAGGCGGCAACCACTGCTGCTCCCGCAAAGGCGGCATGATGATCAAGCGCGCCGCTCTCATCGGACTGGGAACGATGGGTCCAGGCATCGCCGCGCGGCTTTCGCGCGGCGGGCTCGATGTGACGGCGTATGATGTTTCGCCAGGGGCAATCGAGCGCGCCCGCGGCATGCTCGATCTCGCCGGCGGCGTGCTCGACCGTCTCGACATCAAGGCGCCCGGGACTGGCGCCGGCAGCGTGCGTTTCGTCGAGACGATCGCCGAGGCCGTCGATGGCGCCGAACTGGTGATCGAGAACGTGCCCGAGAATATCGACATCAAGGCGCAGACCTATCGCGACATCGATCCGCTGATCGGCCCGTCCGTCATCGTCGCCTCCGACACGTCGGGCATCCCGATCACCAAGCTGCAGGCGCATATCTCGCATCCCGAGCGGATGGTCGGCATGCACTGGTCGAACCCGCCGCACATCATCCCGATGATCGAGGTGATCGGCGGCGAAAGGACCGCGCCTGAAACCGTGACTGTTATCCGCGATCTCATCCGCTCGATCGGCCTGCTGCCGGTGGTGGTGAAGAAGGACGTTCCAGGCTTCGTCGAGAACCGCGTGCTCTATGCGCTGCTGCGCGAGGCGGTCGATCTTGTCGAGCGCGGCGTCATCGAGCCGGAAGACCTCGACACCTGCGTGTCGTGGGGCATCGGCTACAAGATCGCGGTCATCGGTCCGATGGCGCTGCTCGATATGGCGGGGCTGGATATCTACAAATCCGTCTCGTCTTTCCTCAATGCCGATCTCTCCAACCGCGACGATGTCGCGCCGATGGTGCTGGAGAAGACAGCTGCGTCGAAGTTCGGCATCAAGTCGGGCGAGGGCATGTTTGCCTACACGCCCGAGCAGACAAAGGCGCTGCAGGGTGAACGGGCGCGCAAGCTCGTCGCGGTGCGGCGCATCCTGGAAGGCCGGGAGTAGCCAATGTCACATGGTGCGCAGAGGGCAGGCCGGTTCGAGGAGTTCCACCGGTCGGCTGTTTGTGTGAAGGGCGCCTTCGCCATCAAGATGGTGCGGGTGCGACAGAAAACAGCGCGCGGGGCGGCAAGCCATGCGCATTGAAACCATCCGGGCCGCCGGCGACAAGCCGGCCCATATCCGCCATGACGATCTGATCTCCGCCAAGGGCGTTTCGGTGGTCATGGCCCGTCAACTGATCCTCAGGAACATCGATCTTTCGGTGCCAAAGGGGTCGTTCGTTTCCCTTATCGGCCCTTCCGGCTGCGGCAAGAGCACCTTGCTCAAGGTGCTGGCCGGGCTGGTGCAGCCGACCCAGGGCAGCGTTTCGATCGCCGGGCTCGCGCCGATCGAGGCGGCGCGCAAGCGGATGATCGGTCTCGTCTTCCAGGACGCCAACCTGCTTCCCTGGAAAAACGCCGTCGACAATGCCTCGCTGCTGCTCGGCATTGCCGACAAGTCGCTGTCGCGCTCGGATCTGCGGGCGCGCGGGCAGGAGATGCTGGAACTGGTCGGGCTTGGCGACAGCGCCCACAAGCGGCCGAACGAGCTGTCGGGTGGCATGCGGCAGCGGGTCGCCATTGCACGGGCCCTGGCGCTCGATCCCGCAGTCCTGCTGATGGACGAACCGTTCGGCGCGCTCGATGCCATCACCCGCGATTCGATGGGCCAGTCGCTGCTGGAGATCTGGCAGCGGACCGGCAAGACGATCGTGCTCGTCACCCATTCCATCGACGAGGCCATCCATCTGTCGCGCCATGTTCACGTGCTGGGGATCAAGCCCGGGCGGATCACCGAGAGCCTCGACATTGCGCTGCCTTATCCGCGCGACCTGTCGGTCACCGAAGATCCGGAGTTCGTCAGGCTGGTGGTCCAGTTGCGAACGATGCTGCGCTCCAGCCATCAACCGGGAGGCGCGTCTTGAGCGACCAACCCATCACCGACCTTTCCGAGCCGCGCCTCGCCTCCAACTGGAGTGCGGCGACCGGCAGCTGGCTTCCTGCGGTCATCCTGCTGCTGGTGACGATCGTGCTGTGGGAAGCGGCCGTGCGGGTCTTTGCCATATCCGCTTTCATTATTCCCGCTCCGTCCGAGATCGCGAAGTCGCTGGTCGCGCAATGGGGCACGCTGATGCAGGCGACGCTGGTGACGGCGGGCGAGATCCTGTTCGGCTTCCTGGTCTCGGTCGTGGTCGGCATCGCCATTGCGCTGCTCATCGTGCGCTTCGATTGGTTGGGACGCGCCCTGTATCCGCTGGTGGTGCTGTTCCAGAACGTGCCGAAAGTCGCGCTCGCGCCGATCTTCATCCTCTGGTTCGGATATGGACTGGCGCCCAAGATCGGCCTGATCCTGGTCATCGCCTTCTTCCCGGTGACGCTCTCCATGCTGGCGGGCATGCAATCGGTCGACCGCTCGCTGCTGTCGCTGATGAATTCGGTCGGGGCCAGCCAGACGCAGATCCTGTTCAGGATCCGCGTTCCGCACTCGCTGCCGAACCTTATGGCCGGAACCAAGATCGCCGCCACGTTGAGCGTGATCGGCGCCATCGTCGGCGAATTTGCCGGGGCGTCGGACGGTCTCGGCTACGTCATCCAGTTCGCTTCGACCCAGCTCGACACGGCGCTGGTCTTCGCAGCGCTGCTGCTCGTTTCCGTGCTTGGCATCGCCTTCTACTACGCCGCCGAAATCCTCGAACGCATCGTGGTGCCGTGGGCGCCGAAATTCAGCCAGTCCTAGGCCCACTCGATCAACCAAATTCATAAAGGGGAACAAAACATGCTGAGACGGTCACTTATCAAGGCAGCTACCTTGGCAGCTTTTGTCGGCGCGCTCGGCTTCTCCAGCGCGGCTCTGGCGGCCGACAAGGTCAACGTCCAGCTCGACTGGGTGGTGCGCGGCAATCACGCCATGTTCTTCGTCGGCAAGGAAAAGGGCTTCTTCGCCAAGAACGACATCGATGTGGCCGAGATCCGCAAGGGATCCGGCTCGCCGGACGCGATGCGGCTGGTGGGCAATGAGAACGCGGATTTCGGGTTCGGCGATCTTCCCACGCTTGCCGTCGCACGGTCGCAGAATGTCCCGGTCGTGGCGCTGGCGGCCGTCAATCAGCACTCGCCGCTGGGGATCATTTCGCTGGCCAAGACGCTGAAGCTCACCAGGCCGTCCGACCTCAAGGGACTGACCATCGGCATTCATCCGGCCGGTTCCACCTACATCTTCTTCAAGGGCTTCCTGGCCGCCAACGGCCTGACCGAAAAAGACATGACGCTGAACAGCGTCTCGCCTCCCTATGAAAGCTATTTGCTGCTGGGCCGGGTTCAGACCGTCGTCGGCTATATCGATGCGGAGGTTCCCGAACTGGAAGCGAAGGCCGGAGGCCCCGGCTCGCTCAGCATCATGATGGGGGCGGACCATGGGTGGAAAGCCTATGGCTCGGGCCTGTTCACCTCGCAGGCGATGATCAAGGACAAGCCGGACGTCGTGCGCCGCTTCGTCAGGGCATACAGGGAGGCCTTCGACTATGTCGTGGCACACCCGGAAGAGGCTGCCGAGATCACCGCCAAGGCGGCGCCCGGCTATGCGGAGAAAAAGGATGTGCTGCTGGCGCAGATCAACGCCGACATCGCATCGACGTTCAGCAGCCCTGACACAAAGGAACACGGTCTCGGCTGGATGACCAAGACGCAGTGGGAGGAGACCCTGAAGACGCTGACGGACCAGGGCGTGCTCAAGGCGGCTCTGTCGGCGGACGACGTCTTCACCGACGCATTCCTGGCAAAAGAATAAGGGGCGCGCGGTGTTCGAACGGAAAGCTCGATGAGCGCCTACCGGCAGACAAAGCTGTCCCGCGCGATGCCGCAGGACACATCACGCTCGCCTTTCGCCGCATCGGTGCGGTCGAGCGTGACCTGCACGCGGGTGGCATATGCGCGGCTCGCCAGACCGCACCACAGCCGCTCGACGGGCAGGTTCTCGCGTTTGTCGTTGAAGATCGTGAACGTGCCGGTCTTCGCATCGAACCAGAGCTCGACGCGGGTTTTCTTGCCCGGCTCGACCGTTGCGATCCCGGCTGAATACCAGTGGGCGAAGTCGGCGTTGCAGGAGAGGCTTTCGCTGCCCGCATTCGAAATCGTCAACGGAACCATGTCGAGCCCGTCAGTGCCGGTGCGGACGGTGACATGGTGCAACTCAACCGCGTTGGCGAAGGACGACAACGCCAGCATCACCGGAAGGGCATAACGGATCTTCACTTTGCCTGAGCTCCATAATGTAATTTTTCCTAGGCAGTCTATCTCGCTTTTGCGCAATAACAATAAGAATATTGATTGGTGAAACAACAGAGAGGGTAACATGTTTAAGCTTCTTAAGAGCAGTGTAAGTGCAGCTATATTGACCGGTGTCTTGATGAGCGGCGCGCTTGCCGGCGAGGTCAAGTCGATCGCCATCCTGACGCCCGAAGAAGGCACGGACTATGGCTGGAACCAGCAAGGCATCGACGCCGCCAAGGCGGCGGGCAAGGCCGCCGGCGTCGAAGTGGTCGTGGCCCAGGGCCTCGGCTATGGCGATGTTCGTCCGACCTTGCGGGAACTTGCCTCCGACGGCGCCAGCCTGTTGATCGCGCATGCCAGCGGCTACAACACCTCGGCGCCCGAAATCGCCAAGGAACTGAAAGTTCCGGTGGCGATCGTCGACACGCCAGCCGGCCTGGAGAAGGGCCTCGTCGCCGACTACACGCTGAGCGGCCACGAGGGTGCCTATCTGGCCGGCCGTCTCGCCGCCAAGGTGTCGCGTTCCAAGTCGGTCGGCATCGTCGTCTCGGGCGAACCGCCATCGTGGAATTCGCAGTCGGCGGCGTTCGCACAAGGCGTGAAGGCGGAAAATCCTGACGTCAAGATCACCTATGCGGTGATCGGCCCTGCCGCCTACAGCGATGCGGCCGGCGGCAAGCGCGTCACCGAAAGCGTGATCGCATCGGGTGCCGACATCATCTTCGGCCAAGGCAACGGTTCGAGCTTCGGCATGCTGCAGGCGGTCGAGACGACCAAGGCAGCCGATGGCGGCAAGGTCTATTTCATCGACGTCATCGGCGACAAGTCACCGATCGACAAGGGCTTCCTGCTGTCGTCGGTGGTGTGGAACATCGAGCCGGTCTATGCGGCCATGATTGCCGACCTGAAGGCCGACACGTTCGGCACCAAACACTATACGATCGGCCTCAAGGACGACTCGGTCAAGCTGCTGAAGACCGCTGCGATCCCGGACAATGCCTGGACGGAAATCCAGGCGCTGCGCGAGGACGTCATTTCCGGCAAGATCAAGGTTGAGCCGGTCTATGACGCGGCCGCCGTCAGGGCATTGATGACCAGCGTCGCCCAGTAAGGCGATCACGGTCGGCTGCCGGAGGGGTGATCCGTTCACCCCTCCGGACGATTCCTGTTTTTTGGTGCTGGGCTTTCATGAGCGGTTTTTCTTCATCGTCCGTTGCAGGGCGCGACATCGTCGCGCTTGAAGGCGTGACCAAACGGTTCCCCGGCATCGTTGCCAATGACAGCGTCGACCTGTCGATCCGCCCGGGCGAAGTGCATGTGCTGCTGGGCGAGAACGGCGCTGGAAAATCGACACTGATCGGCATGTTGTCCGGCCTGCAGCAGCCGGACGAAGGACGCATACTGGTCGACGGCAAACCGACGCCGATCACCTCGCCGCGCCATGCGCTGGCACTCGGCATCGGCACCGTATTCCAGCACATGATGCTGGTGCCGACGCTGACGGTGGCGGAAAATCTCCTGCTTGGCGGGCCGTGGTGGCAGCGCCCCAGGACCGAGGAACTGGCGGCGCGCGTCGCCGAGATCACCGGCACGCTCGGCATCACCGTCAAGCTTCAAGCCAAGGTATCGGAGTTGTCGCTCGGCGAGCAGCAGCAGGTTGAGATTCTGCGCGCGATGCTGCGCAACAGCCGGCTGCTCATCCTTGACGAGTCCACCTCCATGCTGACGCCGAAAGGCATCGACGAACTCGGCGCACTGATGCGCCGCCTTGTCGAGCAGGGCCTGGCGATCGTCTTCATCACCCATAAGCTCAAGGAGGCGGCTGCCTTCGGCGATCGCATCTCGGTGCTGAAGCTCGGCCGCAAGGTCGGCGAGATCCCGCCCGAGCGGTTTCGCGCGCTGGGCGAACAGGAGATCGTCTCGGAGATCGTGGAATTGATGTTCGGCAAGCAGAAGGATGATCCGGAAGCCGTCGAGCGTCCGGTCCGCACTGCCCGAGCAGAAGCGGCCCCGCTGCTTCAGGTCGCAGATCTGGCGGTCGCGCCGACGGGAC
>NZ_RZTC01000005.1:19939-74705 GCF_004023165.1 Mesorhizobium sp. M7A.F.Ca.MR.176.00.0.0
TCGTCGATCTCCTTCGACATCCGCCCGGGCGAGATCCTGGGCATTGCCGGCATCGACGGCAACGGCCAGAAGCAACTGGCGGAAGCGCTGGCCGGCCAGCGTACAGCTGCCGGCGGCTCGATACGGCTGGACGGCGCCGCCATCGAGACGCTGAGCGTCGGCGAGCGCCGCCGGCGCGGCCTTCGCTACCTGACCGACGACCGGCTGGGCGAGGGCACTGTCGGAACCTTCCCGGTCTCGATCAACTTCTTCCTCAAGCAGGTCGGCGCGGCCCCGTTCTGGCGCAACGGCGTCGAGCAGCGCGCGGAGATCGACAAGCGCGCCGCGCAGCTCGTGCGCGAATACGACGTGCGTACGCCGAGCCTGAAGACGCCCGTCGCGCGGCTGTCCGGCGGCAACATCCAGAAGGTGCTTCTGGCACGGGAACTGGCTGAAGGCGCCAAGGTGGTGATCTTCAACAAGCCGACCTACGGGCTCGATCTCGCCAACACTTTGGCGTCGCGCCAGCGCATCCGCGACACGGCGGCGCGTGGCCTTGCGGTGCTGCTGATCTCCACCGACCTCGAGGAATTGCTTGGTCTGTGCGACCGCATCGCCGTCATCGCCGATGGCGCTTTGGTCGGCACCGTCGAGAACGTAGACGACGCCCGCACCAAGGTCGGTCGCCTGATGATCGGACTTGCCGCATGAGCATCGACACCGCACCCACGGTCAGTGCTACCGCACTCGATGCCACGAGCGGGGCAACGACGCGTCGCGACATCGCGCATCGGTTGCTGATGACGCTCGGCCCGATCCTCGTCGCTCTCGTCATAGCCGGCTGTATCCTGCTTGCGGTCGGCGTCGACCCGCTCGCCTACTACGGCTTCGTGCTGGAGAAAGGACTGTTCTCGCCGCTCGGCATCCAGCAGACGCTGACGCGCATGGCGCCGCTGCTGTTTCTTGCCGCCGGCCTGATCGTGGCCTTTCGCGCCGGCATGTGGAATCTCGGCGGCGACGGCCAGTTCCTGCTCGGCGCGGTGACGGCGGCGGCCAGCGCTCCTATGTTCGTGCAGGTCATGCCAGCCTGGCTGGCGCTGGTCTGCTCGTTCCTCATCGCCATGGTGGTGGCGATGATCTGGTCGCTGGTGCCGGCCCTGCTGCGTGCCTATCAGGGCGTCAACGAGATCATCACCACGCTGATGATGACGTTCCTCGGCACCTCGCTCGCCAATGTGCTGGTCAAGCTGGCGTTTCGCGACCCCAACACGACCGTGCCGCAGACCCGTACGCTGCCGGTGGAAGACCGGTTGCCGCGCCTGTTCGAAACGACCATCACCAGCGGCTTGCTGCTTGGGCTGGCGGCGATCGTCATCGTGCATCTGGTGATGACGCGCACGGCGTTCGGGCTGAAGCTGAGGATCGTCGGCGCCAATCCACGCGCGGCGGTTCACTCGGGACTCGGTGTCCCCGGCCTGACCGTCGCCGTCTTCGCCATTTCGGCCGGGCTGGCCGGGCTTGCCGGCGCCGTCGACATCATCGGCGTCCAGGGCAATGTCCGCGCCGACTGGAATCCCGCCTACGGGCTTGCGGTGATACCCGCCGTGTTTCTCGCCCGCATGAACGGCTTTGCAGCCATCGGCTTCGTGTTCCTGCTTTCGGTGCTTTCGATCGGCGGTGAGAGCGCGGCGCGCCGGCTCGGCGTGCCCAATCATTTCACTCTGGTGCTGGTTTCCATCGTGCTGATCGTGCTCGCGCTCGCCGAATATTTCGATCACCGATACAACCAGTCGCGGAGGGCCTAGGGCATGACCGGGCTGTTCAGCGAAGTCTTTCTCAGCGCGCTCCTGTTCGGCGCCGTCACCGCGGCGATCCCGCTGCTGCTTGCCGGGCTCGGCGAGCAGATCTCCGAGAAGGCGGGCGTGCTCAATATCGGCATCGAAGGCATGATGCTGGCCGGCGCCTATCTCGGCTTTGTCGGCGCTTTCTATTCCGGGTCGCTGTGGCTGGGCTTTCTCACCGGTGCCGCCGGGGGTGCTGCGGTGGCGCTTGTCATGGCGCTGCTTTGCGTGCGCATCGGGCTGAACCAGATCGTCATCGGCATCGCGCTGACCTTGGGGCTCGAGGGCCTGACGGCACTGCTCCACCATTTCCAGTTCTCACGCAGCTACCCGCGCCTGCCCGCGGCGGATGCTACCGTCATCCCGCTGCTTTCGGACATCCCGGTCATCGGGCCTGCATTCTTCAAGCATCATCTGATCGTCTATCTGGCGGTCGCGCTGGTTTTCGGCATGAGCTACCTCTATCGGCGCACGCAACTCGGCCTCAATTTGCAGGCGGCAGGCGACAAGCCGGCCGCGCTCGATGTCGCCGGCATCGATGTCGTGCGGACCCGCACCATCGCCGTGTTGACGACCGGAGCGCTGGCTGGGCTCGGCGGCGCCTATCTCGCCAATGTCGGGGCTGGGCTATTCATTCCGTTCATCACCAATGGCGCGGGCTTTCTCGGCATCGTGCTGGCCATGCTGGCGCGCGGTCGCCCGATCTGGGTGCTGTTCGGTGCGTTGCTGTTCGGTGTCTGCCTGTCGCTGACGACGGCCATGCAGGTGGCCGGCATCAACATACCGACCGACATCATCCAGATGCTGCCGTTCCTGGCGGTGATGATCATGCTGGTGCTGTTCGGCCGGCGCGCGAGCCTGCCGGCGGCGCTCGGCATTCCATACGAGCGCGGCGCGCGCTGAGGACAATTCATGCGCGGATGGGACCCGCGCCAATAAAGGAGGCAAAGAATGTCGGATACCAAGGTATACCTGCTCGACGGCGGCTCGCTCGTTCTCGACGGCTATCATGTGTTCTGGAATCGCGGCCCTGGCGGCGAAGTGCGCTTCCCGGTCTATTCGATCCTGATCGAACATGCCGAGGGCCGGTTCCTCATCGACACCGGCTACGACTACGATCATGTGATGAAGGTGCTGCCATTCGAAAAGCCGATCCAGGAAAAGCACCAGACCATCCCCGGCGCCCTGGCGCTGCTCGGCCTCGAACCGAAGGACATCGACGTCGTCGTCAATTCGCATTTCCACTTCGATCATTGCGGCGGCAACAAGTATTTTCCGCATGCCAAGAAGATCTGCCACCGGACCGAGGTGCCGCAGGCGTGCAATCCCCAGCCTTTCGAACATCTCGGCTATTCCGATCTGAGTTTTTCGGCGGAGGCTGCCGAAGCGCGTGGCGCGACCGGGCAATTGCTTGCGGGAACGACACGGGCGAACTCGAGCTTCGAAGGCGTCGATGGCGACGTCGACCTTGCCAGGGGCGTCCGGCTGATCTCGACGCCCGGCCATTCGATCGGCCATTACAGCCTGCTGGTCGAGTT
Organism: Mesorhizobium sp. M7A.F.Ca.MR.176.00.0.0; assembly: GCF_004023165.1. Classification (NCBI taxonomy): domain Bacteria; kingdom Pseudomonadati; phylum Pseudomonadota; class Alphaproteobacteria; order Hyphomicrobiales; family Phyllobacteriaceae; genus Mesorhizobium; species Mesorhizobium sp. M7A.F.Ca.MR.176.00.0.0. The sequence goes on from NZ_RZTC01000005.1 coordinate 23,298, forward strand.
CCCCAAGCGCAAGCCGATCATGTTCACGATCGATGCGGCCTATACGCAGAAGAGCCTTGAAACGCTCTGCCAGGCGGCCTTCCACATCGATCCGGTGGCGGGCGTCAATTCGATGCGCAAGGTGAAGAAACTCGCCGAGGACCACGGCGCCGAGCTGATGTACTCGCACGACATGGACAACTTCAAGACCTACAGGACCGGCACGCAATTCTACGGCTGACCGCAGTCAGGAGGAGACAAGACGATGCGTTATCTCGAACATGCCGATCCGGTCATCACCCTGACCGCGGGGCCGGTGAACGCCTATGCCGAAGTGCTGCGCGGCCTCGGGCGCACGGTGCTCTACGACTACGACCCGGCGTTCCAGCTTTTCTACGAAGGTGTGGTCGACAAGGCGCAAAAGGCGATGCGGCTGTCGAACAAGCCGGTCATCCTGCATGGCGAGCCCGTGCTTGGCCTGGAGGCCGCCGCGGCCTCGCTGATCACGCCGGACGATGTCGTGCTCAACCTTGCCTCAGGCGTTTACGGCAAGGGGTTCGGCTATTGGGCGAAGCGCTATTCGCCACATCTGCTCGAGATCGAGGTGCCCTATAACGAGGCGATCGATCCGCAGGAGGTCGAGGCAATGCTGAAGGCGCATCCGGAGATCACCGTCGTTTCCGTCTGCCACCACGACACGCCGTCCGGCACCATCAATCCGATCGACGCCATCGGTGCGCTGGTTTCAGCGCATGGCGGCTATCTCATCGTCGATGCCGTCTCGTCCTTTGGCGGCATGAAGACGCATCCCGAGGATTGCAAGGCCGATATCTATGTCACCGGCCCGAACAAATGCCTGGGCGCGCCTCCCGGCCTCACGATGATGGGTGTCAGCGAGCGGGCCTGGGCCAAGATGAAGGCCAATCCCCTGGCGCCGCGCGCGTCGATGCTGAGCATCGTCGACTGGGAGCATGCGTGGTCGCGGGACAAGCCGTTTCCATTCACGCCGTCGGTTTCGGAGATCAACGGGCTCGATGTCGCGCTCGACCTCTATCTCAATGAGGGACCGGAGGCAGTGTGGGCGCGCCATGCACTCACCGCCAAGGCCATGCGCGCCGGCGTCGCAGCGATGGGCCTGTCGATCTGGGCCGCCAGCGACAGCATCGCGTCGCCGACCACGACCGCTGTCCGCACGCCCGAAGGTGTCGACGAGAAAGCGCTTCGCCAGGCCGCGCGCGCCCGTTACGGCGTCGTCTTCTCATCGGGCCGCGGCGAGACATTGGGGAAGCTGACGCGCATCGGCCACATGGGTCCGACCGCCCAGCCGATCTATGCGATCGCGGCGCTGACGGCACTGGGCGGCGCCATGAATGCGGCCGGCCAGAAACTGGCGATCGGCAGGGGCATCGACGCCGCGCTGGCCGTGATCGACGCCGACGCCTGAACAGACATCACCACGGATTGAGGGAGCATTTTCATGACTGAACGGCTTGCGGGAAAGACGGCCCTGGTTACAGGCGCCGCGCAGGGTATCGGCAGGGCGATCGCAGCGCGGCTTGCCGCCGACGGTGCGACCGTCATCGTCAGCGACATCAATGCCGAAGGCGCCGGGGCGGCGGCCGCGGCGATAGGCGGAAAGGCGAGGGCGATCGCCGCCGACATTTCCGATCCGGCATCCGTCAAGGCACTCTTCGCCGAAATCCAGGCCCTGACCGGGGGCATCGACATCCTGGTCAACAATGCCAGCATCGTGCCGTTCGTCGCCTGGGACGATGTCGATCTCGACCATTGGCGCAAGATCATCGACGTCAATTTGACCGGCACTTTTATCGTCAGCCGTGCCGGTACGGACCAGATGCGTGCGGCGGGGAAGGCCGGACGGGTAATCAGCATCGCATCCAACACCTTCTTTGCCGGCACGCCGAACATGGCTGCCTATGTCGCGGCCAAGGGTGGCGTCATCGGCTTCACCAGGGCGCTCGCCACCGAGCTTGGCAAATACAACATCACCGCCAATGCGGTGACGCCCGGCCTGATCGAGAGCGACGGCGTCAAGGCGAGCCCGCACAACGAGGCGTTCGGCTTCGTCGAGATGCTTCAGGCGATGAAAGGCAAAGGGCAGCCGGAACATATCGCCGACGTGGTTTCGTTTCTGGCCTCCGACGATGCGCGCTGGATCACTGGCCAGACGCTCAATGTCGACGCCGGGATGGTGCGCCACTAGCCAAAGCGCATCCCAAAAACGCTACGACCCTTCCGGGCGACCTGCATTTTGGGTCGCAACAGCGGATGAGCGCGGCCGTGTCCGCAAGGCCGTGCCGCAAATGGCCATCAAGGAAAAATCATAGTGGACTTCGGATTCGACACGTCGGTTTTCGACGGGCTGACGATTGCAATGCTGATCGCCGGCCTAGCCATGACCGGAATTGCCTCCGGCGTGCTCGCCGGTCTGCTGGGAGTCGGAGGCGGCATCGTCATCGTTCCGGTGCTGTTCTGGGTGCTTAGCCTGTTCCACTTTTCGCCTGCTGTGATCAGCCATCTGGCGGTCGCGACATCGCTTGCGGTCATTATCCCCACCTCGATCTCGTCGATGCGGTCACACAACAGGCGCGGCAATGTCGACCGGGCACTGCTCAATCTGTGGGGACCGGCGATTTTCGTCAGTGCGCTGATCGGCGGCATCATGTCGAAATTCATCCCGGGCGCCGGCTTGCGGCTGGTCTTCGGCGTCGTCGGCCTGCTGGTGGCCGTCAACATGGCGTTGCCGAAGCACCTCGTGATCTCCGATCACCTGCCGAAAAGCGGCTGGATCAACCGTGCGATAGCTGCTGTGATCGGCTTTGTCTCTTCGCTCATGGGAATTGGTGGCGGCACACTGTCGGTGCCGACGCTTTCCAGCTTCTCCTTTCCGGTGCACCGGGCCGTCGGCACATCGTCGGCGCTTGGCCTGCTTATCGCGCTTCCAGCGGTGGCCGGCTTCATCTGGTCGGGTCTCGCAATTGCAGGCAGGCCTCCGCTCAGCCTGGGTTACGTCAGCCTGCCGGCGGTTGCCATCATAGCGCCCGTGAGCTTTCTGTTCGCACCTCTGGGCGCAAGGCTCGCCCACGCGCTCAACCCGCGCTACCTGAAACTTGCCTTTGCGTTCTTCCTGGCGATCACGGCCGGGCGAATGCTGCTTTCCTGAATCCGGTTCAGCGGCCTACCGCTATTTTTCCCGCATGGCCCGGCGGAAGTTCTGCGTGATCGGCTCGGCGAGATAAGAGAGAACGGTGCGAGCCCCCGTCCGGATCATCGTCTCGCTCGACATGCCGGGCAGCAGCTTGCGACCCTCCAGCTTGCCGAGTTCGCTTTTGTCGATCACAACCGTCGCGGCGAAATACGGTGCGCCGCTGCGTTCCTCAACCATGCGGTCAGCCGACACGATCTCCACGACACCCTCGAGCGGCGGCAGGTTGTAGCGGGCGAAGGCCGGGAAGCTGACGCGCGCGGGCTGTCCGGGTGCGATCGTCTCGACATCCTCCGGCTTGACCATAGCCTCGACCACGAGTTGTTGTCCGAGCGGTACGATCGTCATCAATGTCTCACCGGGTTTCACGACACCGCCCGCCGTGTGGACCTTCAGCTCCATGACGATGCCGTCAACGGGCGCGACGACGTTGGTACGGCTAAGCACGTCCCTGGCGGAACGCTCCTGCTGTCCGAGGTCAAACAACTCCGCCTCGACCTTGCTCAACTCGTCGACGGCCTCGTTCAGACGCACTGTGTTGAGGTTCAGGATCTGCATGTCGATCTCGGCCATTGCGCTTCCGGCACGGGCGATTGTCGCGACATTGGTGGCGCGCTCGCCCTCGATCTCCCGCTGTTGGCGTCTGAGCAACAGGTTCCGTTCGCGGGTGGTCAGCCCTTTCTTGAGCAGCCCCTCAAGGTCTTTGCTTTCACCCTCGATTGCCTCGATCTGTTTGTCTTCGGTGACGATAAGCTGCTCCAGTCCCGTTATCTCTTCCTCGACCTGGTGACGGCGCTGACCGAGAATTTCCTGCTCGTCCTTCAGATTGTGGTGCTTCGCTGTAAACACGTCACGCTGTGCTGCCACCGCGTCCTTCACGGCGATCGCGGGGTTTGCGAGCAACGCCGGATTGAACTCGATCTCGGTCTTGCCGTCACGCTCGGTCCTGAGACGCGCGGCCAGCGCCTCACGCGTTGCTATCCGGTTCTGGATCAGGTCGAGCTGCGCCTTTGCCTGTGTGTCGTCGAGCCGGATGAGGACCTTGCCCGCCTTGACGATATCCCCGTTGGCGGCGTTCAACTCCGCGATGATGCCGCCCTCGAGGTGCTGGATGAGCTTGCGGTCGCCGGCGACCTTGATCACGCCCGGCGCCACCGCGGCGCTGTCCAGCGGCGCCAGGGCCGCCCATCCCCCGGCCACGCCGAAGAACAGGAACATGATCGCGAATCCGGTGCAGGTTACGCCGGTGAGACGGAGGGGTTGCGGCTCCAGGAGAGAGGGCGGCGCGAGGGGCAGCGGCACGACCTTCAATTCGGGGGGGCGGCTCATGCTTCCTTGACCTCTTTGATTTCCTTCACCACTTCAAGGGCTGGCAACTGGGCCACCTTGGGCAGATGGGCCACCTTGCCGACACGGCTGGCGAGTTCGTTGAAGACATGATCGCGCGGCCCGAAGAGATCTTGAGCGCCGTGATTGAGGACCAACACCTTGTCGACTTTGTCCAGGATGCTTGGCCGGTGCGAGATCAGGATCAGGGTCGTACCTGCCTCCTTGAGCCCACCGATGACCGTGGCGAGCGCCTGCTCGCCCTCGTGGTCGAGATTGGAGTTAGGCTCGTCAAGGATAAGGAACGCCGGGTCGCCGTAAAGCGCCCGCGCCAGTCCGATGCGCTGGCGTTGCCCTCCGGACAGTGCCGCGCCACCTTGGCCGATCTCGGTGGCGTAGCCCTTCGGCAGCCCCTTGATCAGTTCATGGACTCCCGCCAATTGCGCGGCCTTGACCACGTTGTTGAAAGTTGCGGGATTGAGCGACGCAAAACGGGCGATATTCTCGGAGACGGTGCCGGCGAAGAGCTCGATGTCCTGCGGCAGGTAGCCGACATGTCGACCCCGGTCCTCGGCCGCCCATTCGACAACGTTCATTCCGTCAAGCAACGCGCGGCCACCGGTCGGCCGCCAAGTGCCGGCCAACACGCGCGCAAGGCTCGTCTTACCGGCTGCGCTCGGGCCGACCAGCGCCATCGCTTCACCGGGCTTGAGCTGGAAGCTGATTCCTCGCAGGATTGGTTCGCCGCCCTGTCTGGCGAGCATAATATTCTCGGCCACAAACTTGCCTTTCGGGCGCGGCAGTGGCAGGGCCGGCGTGGCCTCCGGTCGCTGACCGGCCATTGCAACCAGGCGCTTGTAAGCAGCCCGTGCCCCAATCGTCGCCTTCCATGTACCGATCGCTTGCTCGACCGGGGCCAAGGCGCGGCCCATCAGGATCGAGGCGGCGATCATGATGCCGGGCGAAGCCTCGTTCTTCAGGACCAGATAGGCGCCGAGGCCGAGCACTGCCATCTGCAGGGCCAGCCGGAAGGAGCGCGCGAGGGCCGAGATGACGCTGGATCGGTTACTGGCGCGAGATTGCGCATCATTTGCCTCGTCCTGTTGCGCCTTCCAGCTCTCAAGCAGGGGATTCAACATGCCCATGGCCTGGACGACTTCCGCGTTGCGGATCGTTTGCTCGGCCTGCATGTAGGCTCGCGTCTGGGCGATCGCGGCTTCCGCCAGTGGCTTGCGGGTCAGGTACTCGGTAAGCAACGCCAATGCGAACAGCGCGATACCGCCGCAGGTCGCCAGCCAGCCGAGCCAAGGGTGCATGAGGAAGATAGCGCCCAGGAAGATCGGCGCCCAAGGCGCGTCGAGGATCGGGTAGATACTCGGGCTGGTAAAAAAATTCCGCACCTGGTCGAGGTCACGCAGCGCCCGGGCGTTGATCTGACCGGGCGCCGAGGCGGCGTGTTCGACCGATACGGTCAGGAGAACCGGCGCCAATCGCGCGTTCAGCCACATGCCGACTTTAGCCAGAAGACGCGCGCGCACAACCTCCAGCGCTGCCATTGTGCCAAGCGCCGCCGCCGCCATCAACGACAGCATCATCAGCGTTTCCAAACTGTGGCTGCCCAACACGCGGTGATAGACCTGCAGCATGTAGAAGGCGCCGGTCAGCATCAATATGTTGATGCCGGCGCTGAACCAGATAAGTGGTCTGACAGCGCGCTTGGCCTCTTTCATCACCGCTTGCAGGGCAGAGGGATGCGGGTTTTTCATCGTTAATTATCCCTGGTGTGCGGTTATGTTGGTATATTGGTAAGCAGGTGATCATGTAAAAAGACCGGCCCCCGGCGGGTTAAGAGGGGGCCCGGTCAATCAATCTTGTCCTGTAAAGGGGCAGCGTTTAACTGCCCCTCTGGGCAAGTTTAGGCGACCACGTCCACTAGAATGTGGGCCGCCGGGGTCGGCGTTACGTCGCCGTCCGCGTCGGCAAGCTGAACGGCAAAGTCAAGGCTGGCGTTCAACGTACCGGAAGTGCTTTGCACAAACCCGATGTCCACGATCTTGAGGACGTCGTTGTCGGTCAGGTCGAGATTTTGCTGGGCACCCGCCAAGCTACCGCCGCCCGCGCCGGTCGTATTGACAAAGTTGATACCCGTGCCGGTCAGACCGTTCGCGGACTGCATGATCTGCACGCCCTGAATAAGGACGTTAGCATTGGTAGTGTAGTCGTTCTGCTCGATAATGATCAACGCGTCGTTGTTGGAACCCGAATACCCTGACAGGGAGAACTCGGCATCGTACGGGGCGGGTACAACAGCACCGCCCTTGAGGAAGTCCGAGTTCTGGATATTCAAGGCGACGGTAGTCTCGGTGTCGTCCGACGTGGAGGCCGTGCCCTTGGTGTCGACCAAGTCAAGGATCAAGACGAGGTCCTCGGCATTGCCGATGCCGTCGAACTTCAGCACGATACCGCTAGCTGTCGTTGTCGGCTCGGTCCGTTCGTGTTGGATGCCCGGTGTGACGGGATCAACATCGACGCCGGGGTTCGGGTCGTTGAGCACTGCCGGCTCTTTGAAGAACCGTATCGTCAACAGTTCGCCCTTCTGGATCGTATCACCGGCGACACCATTCTCGCCTTGGGTTGCAGAAACCCAAGTCGTGACGGCACTGGCGGCCATGTCGTGGTTGGCGCCGTCAAACGCGATGTCAGCGGTAGACCCTTCGCCGTTCTGCGAGAAGCTAAACGGCGAATTATTGGCCGTGAACTGCACGAGGAACGGGTTTGGATCACCATTCGGCGTCAACTGCGCCACGACGACTTCCGGGTGGCCCGAATTAGTGTTCGGGTTCCGAGCGAAGTCCTGACTGGTGTGGACGACATCAAAGGCGAACCCATCGATAACGTCGTTCAGGGCAATCGAGTAGGTGTCGTTGACCTTGTCAAAGATCAGCTGACCACCCGCCGTCGCGTCCTGAATACCAGCCGTGATCGGGTCCTTGTCGTAGTGGAACGTGAAGTTGAACGTCGCAGAGTTGGCGTCCTCCGACACGAGCGTAGCGTATGCCGGTGCGGCAGGCGCATTGTTAACGTTCGCAAAGATCGCGGTGCCGTTAGACCCCGTGATCGGCGGTGTCGCGCTACCGACAAAACCGGAGAGAGCAAGCTGCACCCCAGCCACGTTAAGATTACCGTCCACGAAGTCCGACTTGTCGTCGGAGTTGCCGGCGATGTTATCGGCACCGTCATAGTCCGGAATGTCGTTACCGATACTGTACCCGAAGACACCGGTAGCTGCGAGGGCCGGCGGGGACACCACGTTGTGCAACGTCTCGCGCTGGATGCCTGATGCCGGGTCACCGTCGAACGGTGCCGTGATCGTCGGGCCGTCGTCCGTGAAGGTAAGGTTCTGGCCGATGTTGACAAAAGCCGATGCCTGGTCGCCGTCCTTGTCGGTTATGGTGGCGGTGAGCTTGATAAGGTTGTCGGCGGTCAACGTTTCCGTATCGTTGGGTCCGCTGTTGGGATCGTGTATAATCGCCCGATCCTGGTTGAGCGTCACAACACCAAAGGCGTCCACGCTGGCCGTGAAGACCAGAAGATTACCGACTGCGGTGCGACCCTCGACAGCCCCACCGCTTACCGTCAAGTTGACAGCCTCACCGGAAAGTGTATCGACAAGACCGCTGTTGGCACCCGACACGCTCACACTGAGCGCGTAAGTTGTGGTCCCGGCCCCGTCAGCGCCGTAGAGACCCGTGAAGTTCGACGAGTAGTCGGCGGTCGAGTTGCCCGCGAGATTGGTCTCATCAACCGTGGCGCTGGCCTCTGCGCCCCCTGCGTTGATGCTCGGGCCGTCGTCCTTGAAGATGAGGTTCTGACCAATGTCCAGGGTGGCCGATTGATGGTCGCCGTCCTTGTCGGTGACGGTTGCGGTGAGCTTGACTAGGTTGTCGGCGGCCAGGGTTGTGCTCTCGTCGGGGTCGGCGGTCGGATGCACCACCGCCCGTATCTGGTCGAGCGTCACGCTGCCGGTACCGCTGACAGCGACCGTGAAGACGAGGTCGTTGCTGGTAACGGTGCGACCTTCGATGACGCCGCCATTGAGCGAGAGGACAACCGCTTGTCCGGTTAGGGTATCTACGATGCCAGTTACGCCTGCCGTGAAGCCGAGCGCGTAGGTCACCGTGCCGGCGCCGTCGGAGCCGAAAGCCGAGCTGAAGTTGACCGCAAAGCTCTGCACGTCGTTGGTCCCCAGCACCGTCTCGTCTACAGTCAGTGTAGGCTCCGTGCCGGTCGATGAAATGCTAGGCCCGTCGTCATCGAAGTTGATGAAGGAGCCGACCTCTTCGTTGTAGGCGTTGGCTACGTTGCCAGCAAAGTGGACTTCCTTGACATCGAAATAGTCTTTGTCGGTGTCGATATTCTTGATGGTGAAGCGATCAAAGGTTCCGCCAACCCCACCCGCGGTCGTGAAATCGACCGTCACGCCCTCGCCGACATCCTGTAGGATCGCTCCAGTGCTGGTAAGATCGACCGTGATGCCGAGTTGTGCGGCAGTCATCGTGACGCCGTTCAGTTTGAACGTCACGCCGGTGATATTGATCTCCGTACCGAGAGCATCACTGGGGAACGCGGCGCCCTCTTCGTTCCCGGCTTCGTTATAGGCGTGAATCTCGATGTCAGCCTTGGTATTGGTCGGCGTGGATTGCGAAATCGAAAAACCCGCACCGGAGACGGTCTCGATGTGGGTGTTGTAGTCAGGCGCCACGGTTGGCGTGTCGGTAAACGTCTTCCCCGCGCTCTGGGTGCCGCCATTGATCAGGTCGATCTGAAGTTCACGGCCAAAACGCACGTCTTGGGATGAGACACCCAGGCCTTGCGTGCTGACGTTGACTTCGGCCTGTACGCCATTGTCATGAGCCGTGACTAGGATCTTCTGCGGGCTCGCCGTATCGGCGTCGAGGATATACCATTTGTTGTGTCCGGGAGGGGCGTCACCAAGCGAGCTGAAATTGAGCACCGTGGTCCCGGTGACCGAGGCGAAAACCTTATTGGTCAGATCAATTTGGTCATCCGGGTTAGCCGCATTCGGATGCAACAACGACACGTACTGGACCAGGTAAAGGTCGGCAGTGGTGGCGCTTGTGGAATTCAGCCCGAACGAGAGGGCGAGAGGCCCGGTTGCAGCCGGTGCGGCGGACGGGTCAGAGGTACCAATGACGCCAATTACGACGTTTGGATGCGTTGGGTCCTGAAACAGCCACACATAGCTGCCATCAACTGTCTTGATAAAGCTGTTTACGCCAACGGTAGTGGAAAAAGCCGTGCCGGAGGAGTTCTGGGCCAGAATGATTGAGGTGATGGTTTCCCCTGCGTTCGCCGAGGCCACCACGAAGTTGGCCTGGAAGGCGACTTCCGGTGAGGTCAGTCCGCCCGCGCCGTCGAGGCCCAGGAGATATGTGAGCGTGGCGTTGGTGCTGTGCGGCGGAAGGGAGGAGTCAACATCATCGTCCTGAGGACCGGTGGTCTCGTCGATGATGATGTCTTGAGCTACGATGTCGAGTGCCATGGAGATTCTCCTTGGTTCAAAATGCTTTCTGGAAAAGGGATGCAGCCCCCAATGCCGGAAATGCACCTACCCCGGTGCAGCCGGTCGCATACTGAAATGCGCCCCTCCAATTTCATTGTGCCGCCGGCGCAGAGGGCGCGTCCATTCCCGGTTGGATAGTATTGCGGTCAATGTCCGCACCTGATCGAACGATATATATCCTTCGATAGATCAGGTTGGCGGGCGCTGCGGGAGGTCGCGCAGGCACGCGCCAGACGCCGTCAGACGGCTCTCCGGCCGTTGCCGTGCGTACAATGTCGGTGCGAGTGGAGAGTGTTCAGAGCAGGCCGGTTCGACCCATTCCCGGACGCTCGGCGGCTTTGCCGTGCGTCATCCAGGCCAGTTCCGCCCGGCCGCCGAGGTGCAACTTCTCGTAGACGTGATGCAGGTGCATCTTCACCGTGCCTTCGGATAAATGCAGCCGCTGCGCGATGGTTTTGTTGCGCAGCCCGCGCGAGACGAGATCGGCGATTTCGGTCTCCCGCCCGGTCAGCCTGGACATTGGCTGCGGCTGCGAGCCGGGCATCAGCAGCTGCTGGACGATCTTGTTGTCGATCCACTTCTTGCCCGCCGCCACCGCATTCACGCATTCGATGAGAAAGCGGTGGCTGATGCCGTCCAGAAACAGGCCATCGACGTCGAGCGTCTGTATTTCCCTGACATCGAGCCCGCCGGTTGGCTGCACGATGAAGATGATGCCGAGAGCGCTGCTGCAGGCCTTCAGCCGTGAGGAAAGACCTGATGTCTGCTGGTCCGCGAGATCCACGCCCACGATGACCATATCAGGCCGATGGCGCTCCACATGAGCGAGAACGTCCACAGGGCGGCGGCACTGGGCGACAACATCGTGTCCAGCCTTCTGCAACACCCATTCCAGACCAGCGAGATACACCCCCCGCGGGTCCGCGACAACTAACGTTGACATGCGAACACCGTCCGTAAAAAAACGCAACGAACTTGGTTAAACACCCGTTAAATCAGGAAACCAGAGCCTAGCCCTATTGTCAAGTAATAGCTAATATACATGTTGCTATAATAACGACCCGGGGCCGCGGGGCGGAACTGCGCCGTGAAAGGCCAACCTATGATATGCCTGTCACTTCAAGGTTCTAACGTCCCTTGCCGCGCGGCCCAGTCGTACGGGTACAGGCAGTAAAAATAGCCGGTGCGTTCGGTTGCGATGTATTTCAGATGCGTGCCATTGGGCAGCCAGACGATGTCGCCAGGGCGGCATTCGTGGCGGCCGTCATCCAGTTCGATCGTCAGCGTGCCTTCATGGATGAACAGCACCTCGTCATAGGTCACGGTCCAGTCGATCGAGGCGTTCTCCAGATACTCGATGCCACCGCCCATGGTCCGGCTGATCTCGGCATTGATCACGCGCGCGATCGACGACATTCCGGTCGGCGTGACTGATGGCTTCAGAGTCAACTCGCTGTGCTTGAAAATCCTGGCCTTGGACATTGTCATCCTTTCTTTGCGCGAAGATTGGCTTTGGAGGGAGTGACGCCGGACGGAGCCAGCCCGGCGAGCCATCTCGTCACCGGATCCAGCTTGCGCCCGGCATGTTCGAGATCGTCGCGCCGACGCACCGCGCCACGGACGAAATGCGCACCGACGAAGCGAAAGGGTTCGGGCGGGAAACCGCGCGCCACCGGACGCACCAGCGCCGAATGCGTCAGTTCCGATTCGCCGTCAGTCAGCAGGCCGGTGAGGATCTCGCCGCCGATATAAGCCATTGTCGTGCCATTGCCGGAAAAGCCGTAGCCGTAGACGACATCGCGATTAGCGGGCAAAGCGCCGAACAGCGGCACGCCGCTGACCGTCCGGTCGATCGGGCCGTTCCACGATGTTTCGAGCGGGAAATCGGCGAGCGCCGGGTGGCCATCCCGCAGCACGCGACGCATTTCAGCGACCCGTGGCGACAGGCCATGGAAACGCTGGTCGACGATGCCGCCGAAGCCAATGACGCCACCGCTGACGCCGACGGACAGCCGACCATCGCGCGTCGGAGACCAACCGCCAACGAAGACGCGGGAATCGATCATCAGCGGCGCCCGGCGGTAGCCGACCTTGTCGAGAAGGTCTGGAATGGGCTGTGACATGGCGTCGTCGCTGGAGATGTTGAAGATCGCAGGGGCCAGTTCCGGAATCGCGCCGGACCAGGCATTCATGGCAAGCACGACCTTGCCGCAGGACACAGTTCCTTTCGCCGTTTCCACCGTGAGCTTGCCACGTCGTGAAAACCGCTTCATCGGCGACTTTTCATAGATCCGAACGCCGCGGTTCAGCGCTGCACGACGCAGGCCGCGCACCAGGAACCCTGGATGCACAGTTGCCGACGAAGCGTCGAACGCACCGCCAAGGTGGCTCGTCGTACCGGCCATCGCCGCGATCTCCGGGCGCGAAACTCGCCGCGCCGGGACGTAGCCGTGCGCTGCCAGCTTGTTTAACGCGTCGTCCCAGGCGCCAAGCTGTGCTTCGCACGTAGCGCCCCAGATCCAGCCGATGCGATCGAACCAGGCGTCGATTGCCTCGGCCTTGCAGAAAGCCTCGATGCCGCCGATCGCGGCTTCGGATGCCTTGATGATCGAAAGCGCGTCGTTTCCGTCGCGCAGCGCGGCAAGCGCGCTGTATTTGGTCCATGCCGAAAGCACCATTCCGGAATTGCGGCCGCTCGGACCACCACCACAGATGTCGCGCTCTACAATGACAACATCGAAGCCTGGATTGTGCTGCTTGAGGCGAATGGCGGTCCACAGTCCGAGATACCCGCCGCCGACGATGCAGATGTCGGCCTGCGTTGTCTCTTCGAGCGGAGGCGCAAGGTCCGGGTCCTCGGGCAATGCCTGCCGCAGCCAATGGCTCCGCCAGCGGATGTCTTTTTCCGGCAACTGCATCACGATGCGCCTGCCGCGGACAGGCGGCGCTCCACCAGCCTGACCCAAAGACTGGCGCCCATCGGCAGGATAGCGTCGTTGAAATCGTAATTGGTGTCGTGCGCGGCGGCCTGGTGCGCGTCGTCCGCCTGGCCAAGCAAGAAATAGCAGCCCGGCCGCTGTTCCAACATGTAGCAGAAATCTTCAGAACCCATCTCGGGAGGCGGATCGACGACGAGACGTTCCGAGCCCATCACCTCGTTCGCAATCGCGATCATCGCGTCGGCTTGCGCCGGAGTGTTGATCGTCGGCGCGAAGGGCGTTTCGTAGCGAATATCGACACTGGCCCCAAAAGCTTCAGCCTCGTTTTTCGCGATGCGGCGGATTGCCATCTCCAGCGTCTTTTGAACCTGATGGTCGAAGGTGCGCACGGTGCCGGTCAGAAACGCCGCATCGGGGATGGTGTTGAAGGCTTCGCCGGCGCGCAGGCTGCCAACGGTGACGATTGCCGGAGAGTGCACATCGGTCAGGCGTCCGGGCAGGGCTTCTATCGCCAGCAGGATGCGCGCGGCGACGGGGAGTGGATTGATCGCAAGATGCGGCATCGCCGCATGGCCGCCCCTTCCATGCACGACGATCTCGAAGCGATCGGCCGCCGCTGCCACCGTCTCGTGGTGGACGGCGATCTCGCCCAGCGGCCGTTCGCAATTGTGCAGCGCGTAGACTTCATCGCAGGGGAAACGCTCGAAAAGGCCATCATTCAGCATGGCGAGTGCCCCACCTCGGCCCTCCTCGGCCGGCTGGAAAATGAAATGCACGGTGCCGGCGAAGTCGGGCGAGCGGGCAAGCGCCGAGGCTGCGCCGAGCAGCATCGTCGTGTGACCGTCATGGCCGCAGCCATGCATCCTCCCGGGAATGCGGGACGCATGCGGCAGCGCCCGCGCCTCGGTCATCGGCAGGGCGTCCATGTCGGCTCGGATGCCAAGCCCGCGACCAGCGCCGAGCCTGCCCCTGAGCGTGCCGACGACACCTGTCCGTCCGACGCCTTCGGTCGTCTCGATGCCCCACGAGCGCAGTTTGTCCGCCACGAAACGCGCCGTCTCGAACTCTTCGAAGCCGAGTTCTGGATTGGCATGCAGATGCCGCCGCCAGGCCTTCATCTCGGTCTCCAACTGCTGCACCGATGGAACCAGTCTCATGCCGATGCCCTTGCGCGGAGAGTTTGCGAGCGGCCCTGAAGGATGGCGATGACACCAAGCAGGGTCGCAGAGAATGCGATCAGCAGCACAGCGACGGCCGCGATGGCAGGGCTGATGGATTCGCGAACCCCGGAGAAGATCATGCGAGGCAAGGTTCGCTCGGCGCCTGTCGAGAGGAAACTTGCGACGACGACTTCGTCGAAAGAGATGATGAAGGCGATGATGGCCCCTGTAATGACGCCCGGCGCTATCAGCGGCAGCACTACCTTGAAGAATGTGCGGATGGTGCCGGCGCCGAGCGATGCGGCCGCGCGAACCAATGTCCGGTCGAAGGTCGAAAGGCTGGCGACGGCAGTCGTCAGCATCACAGGCACGGCCATCGCCGTATGCACCAGAATGATGGATAGCTTGTTGCCTACGAGTCCCAGTGTGGCGAAGAATGAAAAAGCCGCGACGCCGACGATGACAACCGGCGTCACTAAGGGCGCGGCGATGATCGCGTAGAGAATCCGTTTGCCGGCAAAATCGCCCCAGGCGAGTCCGATCGCCGCAGGTATGCCGAGCAGCAACGCCAGAACCGTGGTGGACAGCCCGATGACGACCGAGTTCCACAGTGCGTTCGGCCAACGCTGGTCGACCCACAGTTCGGCATACCAGCGCAGCGACCAGCCCGGCGTCGGAAATGCCAGCGAATTGCTCGAGGTCAGCGACATAGGGATCACGATCAGCAGGGGCAGGATGATGAACGCCAGCAACGTCGCCGCATAGGCATACATCAGCCACTTCCGGAAGCGGTCGGCGCTCATGCGACATGCGCCTTGCGGCGGAAGAGGACGGACGCCGTCCAGAACAGCAACGCAAACAACACGAGGATCATCAGCAGTTGCAGCGAAAGCGCTGCACCCATGCCCCAGTTCAGTGTGCTGTTCGTGTAGAAAGCTATGTAGCTGGAGATCATCTGGTCGGTCGGCCCGCCGACAAGCGTCGGGGTGATGTAGTAGCCAAGTGCGAAGACAAAAACGATCGCCCCGCCGGACAGGATCCCTGGCAGGATCAACGGTAACTGCACGCGGCGCCACGCCGTGAGCCACGGCGCACCCAGCGACAGTGCCGCGCGCATGTAGGTGGTCGGAACCCGCCGCATGACAGCGACGACGGAGAGCACCATCATAGGCAGCAGAACCTGAACCATCGCCAAATAGAGCGAAAAGCGGGTGTAGATGAGGTCGAGGGGTTCGCTGACGATACCCAATCCGAGCAGAGTGGAATTCACGGGGCCGTTCTTCTGCAGCACGATGATCCAGATGACGGTGCGCACCAGCAGCGACGTCCAGAGCGGAAACAGGATCAACGCGAACATCAGCTTCGACCACGCCGGGGGCGCGCTGACAATTGCCTGCGCCAGCGGCACGGCGAGCACCGCGCAGATGACGGTCACCACGATGCTGATCCAGATCGTACGCAGCAGCGCGTCGACGAAGATGGCGCGGTCGGCGGAAACGGCTTCGATCGAATTGTCCGCGCCTCGCTTCAGGTCCAGGCTCGCCAACAGATAATAGTCCGTTCGCGCGCTTTGCTGGCGCGCTATGACCTGCCAGAGATCGATGTTTTTCCAGCCGGCCTGTTTGGAGAGCACCTCGTCGCGCACGGGACGCATAGTGAGTTTGCCGTCGGCCGCATCCTTTGCCGTCTTGATGACGAGGAAACGGCTGCCGACGACGCGCTGGTTCACGAGTTGCGCCAGGACGCCTTCCTTCCCGGCGCGCCGCGCGTCGGCCAAATCCTCGACGAGTGCTGCAAAGACGGGTTCGCCAGGCAGGCCGCTATCCGCATTCCAGCCCGCCAGAGCGGCAATTGTGCGCGGCAGGTTGTTCGAGAAATCCGAGTTGTCGACGGCCAGAGCGAGGAAGCGCGCTACCGGCCACAGAAACAGAATGACGACGAACAGAATAAGCGGGGCCGTCAACAGGGCGAGCATGCCGCCCCGTTGGCGCCGCTTCATAGCCGGCTTTGTCCCGACCAACATGCCTGGGTTACTTCGCGAGCCAGGCCTTGAAGCGTTCTTCCAGTGCTTCCTTGTGCTCGGTCCAGAAGTCGTTGTCATAGGAGGCGCCGTACTGAAGGTGCTCCGGCGACGTCGGCAGGTTGGCCTTCCAATCCGCGGGAATGAGGTCGGCGGCTTCCTTGCGGCCGGTGCCATAGGCATAGAGTTTCGAGAAGCCGGCCTGGTTTTCAGGGATGGAGAACCACTTGAGGAGATCCAGCCCGGCCTGCTGGTGCGGCGCGCCCTTCACCACCGCCCAGTAGTCGGTGCCATAGAAGAAGCCAGCGTCCCATGCGATCGCATAGGGCTTCTTCTCGTTGATGGCTTCGTTGGTGATGCGCGCATTGAATCCGTCGCTGAGCGTGACTTCGCCGCTGTCGAGGTTCTGGATGCCCTGCGTTGTGGTGGACCACCAGACGACGTTCGGCTTGATCTTGTCGAGCATGGCGAAAGCCCGATCGACACCTTCCGGCGTGGCCAGCACCTTGTACATGTCCTCGCGCTTAACGCCGTCGGCCATCAGCGCATTTTCCAGCGTGAACTGTGCCTGCTGGTAAAGCCCGCGCTTTCCCGGAAATTTCTCGACGTTCCAGAAGTCCGCCCAGCTCTTCGGCGCGGCGTCACCTTTGTAGACCTTCGTGTTGTAGGCAAGGACCGTAGCCCAGGTGTCGGATGCGACGCCGCATTCGTGCAGGGTGCCTGGGAGATAATTCGCCGCGTCGCCGGTGATCTCGGGCGTCAGCGGGACGAACAGGCCTTCGGCGCAGCCGACTTCCATGGCGGGCGCTTCGACCGAGACGACGTCATAAGTGATGTTGCCTGCCTGCACCTGGGCACGCACCTTGGCGACCTCGCCGCCCCACTCTTCCATGACGATCGGGACCCCCGTCTGTTCGGTGTACTTGTCCCAGACTCCATCCTTGTAGGCCTTGTCCCATGTACCACCCCAGCCAACCACCGTGACGGGGTCGGCCGCGGACGCGGCCAAAGTCGAGGTCGCGAGGCAGATCGCGGCGGCAGATACGGCTTGCAGATAAGTCCTCATTGCAGTTCCCCTTTCTTATCGTTGTAGATTTGATCAAATTTCAAACGCAAAATGGATTGATTAGCAACAGGAATTTGCGATAGGGTGCAAAAAAGTTGAAAAGACGAGGGGATTTGATCGAATGCTGCAAGGCACTAGAGACCTGCGCGCCAATGTCAGTCTCGCTGCTGTTCTGGATGAGGCCCGACAGCGTTTCGCTGACGCCAACCCGAACAGCCTGGCGCGTCAGAACGAGGCCGCGGCATCGTTGCCGGGTGGCAATACGAGGGCTGTTCTATGGTATCCGCCGTTCCCCGTATCGTTTGTTTCCGGCGACGGCTGCAGGGTCACCGATCTCGACGGCCATACCTATGTCGACCTGGTCTCGGAATACAGCGCCGGTTTTTACGGCCATTCCGACAAGGCGATTTCGGCAGCCCTTGTGGACGTAATACAGGGCGGCATCATGCTGGGCGCCCCCAACCGCTACGAAGCGCGCCTTGCAGCGGCGGTAGTCGACCGTTTTCCAGCCATAGAGCGCGTGCGCTTCTGCAACTCGGGCACCGAGGCGAACATCATGGCGATTTCCGCCGCTCGCGCCATCACAAAGCGTTCGAAGATACTCGCGTTCCGCGAGGGCTATCACGGTGGCGTACTCACCTTTGCGCATGGCGGCTCGCCGCTCAATCTGCCGTTCCCCTTTGTCTTCGCCGACTACAACGATAGTGCAGGCGCCGTGGCGCTCATCAAGGAACAGGGCGACGAGCTTGCCGCGGTGATCGTCGAGCCGATGATGGGCGGCGGCGGCTGCATCCCGGCGACGCGTGAGTTCCTGGAAGCGCTGCGCGCGGCGACGAAGGAGACCGGCGCGCTGCTGATTTTCGACGAGGTCATGACTTCGCGCCTCGACTACCGCGCGCTCCACGGGGCGCATGGGATTTTTCCCGATTTCGTGACGCTCGGCAAGTATATCGGCGGCGGCGCCAGTTTTGGCGCATTCGGTGGACGCGCCGACCTCGTCGATCGCTTCGATCCGGCTTTGCCCGGTGCGTTCTCGCATGGCGGGACGTTCAACAACAATATTCTCAGCATGGCTGCTGGCTTCACCGGTCTGACCCAGGTGCTGACGCAAGAGGCGAGCCGCGCGGTCAATGCGCGCGGCGACCGCCTGCGCGAAGCGATGAACGTCTCCCTTGAAAGGCATGACGTCGAGGGCATCGTCATAGGGCGAGGGTCGTTGATGAACCTGCATTTCGTCAGGGGGCCGGTGGACACGCCGGCGCGGCTCGACGACGCCGATCCATCGGTGATTGCGCTTTGGCATATCGAAATGCTGTTGCGAGGGTACTACGTGACGCCGCGCGGCATGCTGGCGTTGTCACTGCCATTTGGCGACGCCGAACTCGACGGCTTCGCCGGCGCATTCGACGATTTCCTGTCGAGCAACCTCAAAATACTGCCGCGCCGGACAAACTGATGCTTGATCGCAAGGATGCCAGTGCCGGCTCGGCCGCGCAAAAGACAGCTCATGTTCGTGTCCATACGGGCTTGAAGGAAGCACTGATGAACGGTGACTTCCTGCCCGGCCAAAGACTGGTCGTGCGACAGCTTGCCGAACAGTACCGGACCAGCGCCATGCCGGTGCGCGAGGCCTTACGGCAACTCGTCAGCGACGAGGCGATGTTCGACCACCCAAATCGGGGCGTCATCGTCCCCGAGGCCACGGTGGCGCGTATTTCGGATCTGGTGCGTGTGCGCTGCAGCGTCGAAGGAACGGCGGCCGAGTGGGCCGCGACGACCATCACGCCCGAAGAACTCGATGAATTGGCGAAGCTGAACGGGCTGATGCGCGAATGCGTCGAGAGCAATGTCATGGCTAGCTATCTCGGCTTGAACAGGCGCTTCCATTTCACGATGTACCATGCCGCGCGGTCACCTCTCATCCAGCAAATCATCGAGAAATTGTGGCTGCAAGCAGGACCGTTCTTGAACATCGTCCGCTCGGACGTGACCTACGGCCTGGGCCTGGACCATCATGACGAAATGCTCGCGGCGCTGCGTCGCGCCGATGGCGCGGCTGCGCGCAAGGCGCTGGTGGCCGACCTGCGCGAGGCCGCCGACATCATTCTTCGCGCCGCCGCGGCGGCTGAGGCTCAACCTGCGCGCAAACGCCCGGCTTCGGCACGCCGTGATCCCAAGGCGCAGGCGCGGTGATGGGCGGATCCCCGCGTGGCCCGGTTCATGTCGAGTTTCGTGGCGTCAGCAAGCGCTACGGGCAGACGGTCCAGGCGGTGCGTCAGCTCGACCTGGAAATCATGCGCGGCGAATTCCTGACGCTGCTGGGGCCTTCCGGGTCTGGCAAGACGACGGCGTTGATGATGCTTGCGGGGTTCGAAGATACGACCGAGGGCGAAATCCTCATTGACGGTCAGCGCATCGACAACGTTCCCGCTAATCGTCGCCGCATCGGCATGGTGTTCCAGAACTACGCGCTTTTCCCGCACATGACGGTCGCCGAAAATCTGGCTTTCCCGCTCGAGGTCCGCAAACTTGGCCGCGACGAGGTGACGCGACGTGTCAGGAACGTTCTCGACATGGTCCAGTTGCCCGAATTCGGCAACCGGCGTCCGGCGCAGCTTTCGGGTGGGCAGCAACAACGCGTCGCGGTTGCCCGCGCCCTGATCTTCGAACCAAATCTTGTCCTGATGGACGAACCGCTCGGCGCCCTCGACAAGCAATTGCGCGAGCAGATGCAGTTTGAAATCAAGGATATCCATGCCCGGCTTGGCGTCACGTTCGTTTATGTGACACACGACCAGACCGAGGCGCTGACCATGTCGGACCGGATCGCGGTGTTCAGCGCCGGCCGCATCGAGCAGCTTTCGACACCACGCGAACTGTATGAGCGTCCGACGGGCAGCTTTGTGGCGAGCTTCATCGGCGAGAACAACCGCATGTCCGGCACCGTGCTTGCCGGCGGTGAAAACGGTGGCGTGGCCGTCCATCTCGACGATGGCGATCTGGTGTTGAACGCCATTTCCCCTCGCGCGACGCCCCCTGCGGGCGCCAAGGTGACGCTGTCGATCAGGCCCGAGCGCATGTCCTTATTGCACGATGGCTCCACCGCCCTCAACGTGATTGCGGCAACCGTCGTTCAGTCCGTCTATGTCGGGGATCACATCCGGCTCGTCGCTGTGACGGCGGGGGGCCTGAAATTCATTGTCAAGCTTGCCGCATCGTCGTCTCGGTCCGAACTCAATGCGGGCGAGGCGGTTCGATTGGGCTGTGGTCGTGAGGATTGCCTCGCGCTCGAGAGATAACAACAAAAGGCAGACAAGGGAGAGTTCAACAATGAAGAAATCGCCGAAAGTCGTCATCACCTGTGCGGTCACCGGCTCGATCCACACGCCGACGATGAGCCCGTATCTGCCGATAACGCCGTCCGAGATCGTCGACGCCGCCGTCGGAGCAGCCGAAGCCGGAGCGTCGGTGATCCATCTGCATGCCCGCGATCCGGAGACCGGCAAGCCTACCCCTGATCCAAAGCTGTTTATGGATTTCCTGCCGCGCATCAAGCAGCAGACCGACGCCGTGATGAACATTTCCACCGGCGGCGGGCTGAAGATGACCCTCGAAGAGCGCCTTGAAGCCGCCCACGCTTCGAAGCCGGAACTCTGCTCGCTCAATATGGGATCTATGAATTTCGCCCTGCACCACATCGCGCCGAAATACACCGACTGGAAGTACGACTGGGAGAAGGGCTACCTGGAAGACACAAAGAAGGGCATCGTCTCCAACACGTTCGAGCAGATCGAGCGCATCATCGTCGAAGTCGGCCAGGCTTATGGCACGAAATTCGAGTTCGAGTGCTACGATGTCAGTCACCTCTACACGCTTGCGCACTTTCTAGACCGCAAGCTGCTGAAGCCGCCGCTTTTCGTCCAGACGATCTTCGGGCTGCTGGGCGGAATCGGCGCCGACCCAGAAGACATGATGCACATGCGCAGGACGGCTGATCGGCTGTTCGGAGACGACTATCTCTGGTCGATCCTTGCCGCGGGCAAGCACCAGATAAATCTCTGCACGATGGGCGCGATCATGGGCGGCAATGTACGGGTCGGTTTGGAAGACAGCCTCTATGTCGGCAAGGGCACGCTCGCTAAGAGCAATGCCGAACAGGTTGCCAAGATAAAGCGCATTCTCAACGAGTTGTCGCTCGAAATCGCGACGCCCGACGAAGCCCGTCAACTGCTGGATCTCAAGGGCGCAAACGAGGTCGGGTTTTGACGCCCGGCATCGAAACCTATGTCGGCGTCGTGCATCCTTGGATGTGCGACGCGATGGGCCATCTCAACGTTCGTCATTATGTGGCGATGTTTGATGACGCCAGTTTCCAGTTGCTGGGCAGGATTGCCGATCCTCGTTTGACGCCGACCCTCGGCTGGGCGGATGTGAGGATGGAGATCGACTACGTGCATGAAACCGCGGCGGGAACTCTGGTCACCGTTCGCAGCGTTATAGAAAAGCTTGGGAAATCGTCGCTGACTTATCTGCATGAAATGCGCGGTACGCTGGACGGAGTCCTGCATGCGCGCATGCGCACCGTAACGGTGCGCTTCGATCTTCAAGCGCGGAGCAAGATCGAGATCGAAGGCGAAGCCCGGCAGGCGAGCGCGAAACTTCCGATGGGTGAAGCCGATACGCGTGGGTGACGGCGAGAATATCTGGTGACGGCATCGTTAGCCGCATTGGCGTCACTGAGCGAGATGCTGTAGGTCGCTGAAGGCTTCTACTCGCCCTAGGAAGGTCAGATATAGCCGCTATCGCACAGGACACCGCATGGGCAGCCCGCCACAATCGGCCATTGCGTACGATAGTGGCGTTTGAAGTGGTAGCGGGAGAGGGACTTTAATCGGCATAAAGTCAATGCGTTATATCGTCTTAGTCAAAATTTTGAAAAAAATGAATCCACAAACGGAATGGAAAACTTTCAATCTTCATTTGCTGAAAGCGGATACTTGAGGCGGAGAATCCGATCCAAGGTAACTGCCGCCTGACAGGATGAGTGGCGGGCTTAGCGTGTTAGGCGACGCGGCGACTTATGCGCCGGAGGCGAATGACAGCAATGCGCCCAAAGTCGGTCATTGAAGTTTACAGCTGGGTAGCTCTGATTGGAGCCACATCCCTTGGATGGGACGGCATCTATATGGCCGAGCTGGCGCGCTGCGAAGTATCGGCGGATATCTTTAGCAGCCGTTTACCGGAGCGCGATAGGTCATTGTGTATGCAATACCGTCGGATGACGTAAGGAACCGCCGTGCCGCACAGAGCAGCAGCCCTAGCCGGTCGTTCTACGCCCCGCCTGCATCGTTTCATGAGCGTGATGCTCGAACTGGCTCCGGGCGTTCTCGTGCCGCGTAAGGAAACAGAGTTGCTCGGACAGAGCGCGCTCGCGATTCTTCGCGATCGCGCGCCCGGCCCGATGGTGATCGACATGTGCTGCGGCTCCGGCAACCTTGCTCTGGCGATCGCGGCGGAAGTTCCGTCGGCCTGCGTCTGGGGGGTGGACGTGACTGACAGCACGGTCGCGCTCGCCCGTAGCAATGCCGAACGCTTGGCCCTTCAGGACCGGGTCGCCATCCGGAAAGGGGATCTGTTCGGTGCGCTGGAGGGCGATGGGCTTATCGGCGCGGCGGACATGATTGTCTGCAATCCGCCCTATATCTCGACCGCGCGCCTCGAAGGCGAGAGCGCGCATCTGCTTGAGGGCGAGCCGCGCGAGGCCTTCGACGGGGGGCCTTACGGCATCTCGATCCACCAGCGGCTGATCCGGGACGCAATCGATTTCCTCAAGCCTGGTGGCTGGCTGCTGTTCGAGTTCGGGCAGGGGCAGGACCGCCAGGTGGCTGCCCTGATAGCCAGAGCCAAGGCCTATGAACCCGTGACATTCGCCAAGGATGAGGTCGGAATGCCGCGTGTCGCACTCCTCCGCAAGCTGGAGAACGGTGCGCCCGCGATCTCATCCTCCGCAAGTTTGGCATGAGCCAGATTCGTCCCCTGCAGGCTGCGGATATTCCGGCCGTCGTCGGGCTCTTTCAAAGAACCTTCCGGGACGGTGGAAAGCCGCCGCCTCCGGCGCTTGAGACTTATCTGCGCTGGCACTATCTTGAAGGCCCGGTCTGCGATCCGGAGATCGCGTCTCTCGTCCATATTGCGAGCGAAGGCGACATTTCAGGCTTTGTCGGCGTGAATGTACTGCCGATGAGGCATGGCCAGCGCAAGCTGCGCGCCGCCATCTGTGGTTCGCTCATGGTCGAAACGCGGGCGAACGACCCGATGGCCGGCGCAAGGCTGCTCAGGACATTCCTGGCCGGGCCGCAGGACATCTCCTTCAGCGAAACCGCAAATGCCCTCTCGACGCAGATGTGGACGAAACTGCGCGGGGTCGCCCTGCCGCAATACAGCCTGGACTGGATCCGGGTAATCCGGCCTTCGGCCTTCCTGCTCGATCTAGCCTCGCGGCGAGCCGGCGCCGTGCGCTTGCTTGACCCGCTCGCGCGCGGACTCGATCGCTATCTTCGCGGACGGATGCAGGAGAACGAGATGCGCTGGTCCGGGGTCCCGGAACTCTGGAATCGCAAGGGCGGCCTCAAGGTTGCCGAAATCGATCATGCCGGTTTTGCGGCTCTTTTGGACCCGTTGATGCGCCAGTTCCCGCTCCGACCCGACTGGAGCGCGGAGCAGCTTGCGCATATCCTCGGGGAGGCTTCCCAGAAGCCGGACTATGGCGAGGCCGTGTTCGCGTCCGTCTCCTCCCCCAGCGGGGCGCTGGTCGGCGCCTTCCTCTATCACACCCGCCCGGGCAGGATGGCGCGCGTGCTGCAGGTTCTGGCCCTGCCGGGGCAAGCTGGTTCCGTCATCGACTGCTTGATTGGCGATGCAGCGCGGCGCGGCGCCGCCGGCCTGCGCGGCCGGACGCAACCCGCCCTGCTGGCAGCGATGCTGGGTCGACGGGTCGCCTTCACTCAACCGGCCTCGACCGTGGTGCATTCGCGCGACGAGGAACTGGTGAACGCGTTCCTGAGCTCGCAAGGCTTCTTCAACGGGCTGGCCGGCGAGCACTGGAATCGCCTGGCCGGGGAGCGGTTCGAATAGGCCATCATTGTGCGCGCGCGGCAACATAATCCCGATTGTCGCGCCGATCTCAGCAGGCGATTTCCTCGACGGGGCGGACGAGCTGCGGGCCAAGGTGCAGATAGCGCGTCGCCCGGCGCTTGGCGGCGATATCGGCCCAGACGCGTTCGACCTCGACCGTAGTCAGCTTCGCGGCGGTGCCGACCTCCACGGCTGAAAGGCCGTTATTCAGGCCGAAGAGGCAAATATCCATGCGGTCATAGGGCAGGGAGAAATAGAACTCTTCCTGCGTCTGCTCGAGGGAATAGGTGTCGGTCGTCGGCGCCCTGCGGCAGATTTCCTCGGGAATGCCGAGATGGGCGGCAAGCGCATAGACCTGGCTCTTGTAGAGATGGGCGATCGGTTTGACGTCAGCTGCGCCGTCGCCATTCTTCACGAAGAAGCCTTGGTCGTATTCGAGCCGGTTCGGCGTGCCGAGCACGGCGAAATTCAGCCGGTCGGCGTGATAGTACTCGATCTGTTTGCGCGTGCGCTGCTTCATGTTGGTGGCGGCGACGATGCCGAGATAGACCGCCGGCGACATGCGCAGCTTCGTCTGCCGGCCTTCGGGGCCCTGCACCACCAGCGAGGAGATGTTGTAGCCCTCGCCGGCGAGCGAATTGGCGATGACGATCTTTGAGGCCCAGCCCGGCCCGTATTCCGGCACCAGCTCGCGGATGAAGGCATCCCGCCGCTCATAACAACCCATCGCGTGCAGCGTCGGGCCGATATCCTCCACGATCGCTTCGACGCCGAAGGTTTCGGCGGCCAGCCGGCCGAGGCGGAGGCTGTCGGGATCGGAGTCGTTTTCCGGCATGAACAGGCAGAAGACGTTCTTCGCGCCGACGGCGCGGGCGGCGAGCGCGACCGAGACGCTGGAATCGATGCCGCCAGAGAGGCCGAGCACGAGCCCGCGCTTGCGCATGCCGCGTAGCTGCTCGCGCAACCCGGCGACGATGCGATCGGTTTCCGCAGCGTTGTCGAGCGTCAGCGCCTCGGCCGAGAAGGCGGGACGGCTCGGGGCGAGGGAGTGGTTCATTCTGCAGTCCCCAACGTTTCGGCCGCCAGTCTTCGGCTGACCTTTCCGGTATCAGTCTTCGGCAACTCGCGGCGGAACTCGATGAGCTTCGGCACCATGAAATCCTCGAGATGAACGGAGCAGTAGCGAATGATGTCCCGTTCGCTCAGGGTCTCGTCCGAGAGAACGACGAGGGCGGCAATGGCGTGGCCGAGCACCGGATCCGGCACGCCGGTCACCACGGCTTCCACGATGCCGGGATGGGCGTGCAGCACAGTTTCGACTTCCTTCGGGGCAACCTTTTCGCCGCGCGTCTTGATGATGTCGTCCTTACGGCCAACGAAATAGAGGAAGCCGTCCTCGTCCGTCCGAAACAGGTCGCCGGTGTGGAGCCGCTTTTCCCAGGGATGCGGCCCGGGACGCAGCATCTGCTCCGTGGCCACGTCGTTGCGCCAATAGCCCTGCATGACATGCGGGCCGCGGATGACCAACTCGCCCGCCACGCCCGGTGGCACGCGGTTGCCCTCATCGTCGACGACGATCGCTTCCGTGTTGGGAATAGCGATGCCGACGGAACCCGGCCGGCGGTCCAGCTCCTCCGGGGGCAGGTAGGTGCAGCGCTTGCACTCCGTCAGACCGTACATGGAATAGAGCTGCACGCCGGGGAACAGCTCGCGCAGCCGGGCGATATGCACCGGCGGCAGGGCGGCGGCGGTGTTCGAGATATAGCGCAGGCTCGGCAGGAAACCCGGCGCCAAATCGCGCATCTGCAGGATCAGCGCCGCCATCGTCGGCACCAGCGGGAAACCGGTGACCTTCTCGGCGCGGATGCGCTCGAAAATGGCCTGCGGAAAGGCGAAGGATTTTTCGAGGACGAGGGTCGCGCCGAGCTTCATCGCCATCAGCAGCTGATAGAGGCCGTAGTCGAAAGCCAGGGGCAGGACATTGAGGATGATGTCGTCAGGGGTGTTGCGCAGATAGGTCGTGATGGATTCGGCCGCGGCATCGATATTGCGATGCGTCATCATCACGCCCTTGGGGCGGCCGGTGGAGCCCGAGGTGTAGATCAGCATGGCGAGGTCGATGTCGATCCCGCCATGGCGAACGGGCACGGGCGCGACCTTGAGACAATCCTCGAAGGAGGCAGCGCCATCCGGTGTATGGCTGGATGGCGCTTGCGTCGACGCGACGAAGAGCGGTTGGTCCGACAGCGCACGCGCCTGGATCACGACAGGCATCAGCTTGGCCTGGGTCAGGATCGCCGCAGCCTCGCAATCGTCGATGACATAAGCGAGCTTGTCGGCCTTGGTGGAGGCGGTGATCGGGCTGAAGGTCGCGCCCGCCTTGAGAACCGCGAAGATCGAGACGGCGGCTTCCCAGCAATTGTCCATGAAGACGAGAACGCGGTCGCCGCGCTGCACGCCCGTTCGGGGCGAGGGCGGTCGCGAGCCGGTTCGACAGATCGTCGAGCTCGTCATAGCGCAACCGCTTCCGGTCGGTGACAAGCGCCGTCTTCGCGCCATGCGCGGCCGCGTTCGTGATGAGGAATTGCTCGACCCGCATGAGCTCGGGCCTTCCGCTGCCAGCCGTCACGCCGCGACGAGCGATGCGGTCTTCGCTGTGATGAAGGCCGTGATGCGCGCCAGTGAATCGAGGTTGGCCGGCACGATATCGGCGTCCGCAACTGTGATTCCGCAATGGTCCTCGATAAAGGCCACCAGTTCCAGAACGCCGGTCGAATCGATGATGCCGTTCTCGATCAGCGAGTCCGTATCGGCGAGGGTGTGGGTGGTGTCGCCGAACAGGAAGTTCTCGATGACAAAGGCCTTCACTGCGTCTCGGATCGTATCGGTCATGTCGTTCGCTTTCCTTGGTGGTGTCAGGCGGCCTTTGCGTTGCAAATGCCTGTGCCGGTGAAAGTCGTCAGCCACAGCTGCGTCGACAGGATGCCGACAAAGGCCGCGTTGTCGCGAAAGCCGGAGACCGGCTGGCGGCTGCATTTCTCATGTAGTTTTGCCACTGCCTTCGGATTGAAGAGCCCGCCGGCGCTGACTGCGGCGTCGCCCAGGGCCGACTGGACATAGTCCCTCGTGCCCGGCCCAACGAAGGACTGGCTGTCCGGTGCGCGATAGGGCTGTTTGGTCCGCCGGCCGATGGCGGCCGGCAGCAGGTCTTTGGTCGCCTCCCGGAGAATATGCTTCTCCACGAGCCCCTTCAGCTTCATCTCGGGAGGAAGGCCGGCGGCAAACTCGACCAGATGATGGTCGAGGAAGGGAAAGCGGCCCTCGATGCCGTGGGCCATCGCCATGCGGTCGCCCTGGCTGGACAGGATAT
Source organism: Mesorhizobium sp. M7A.F.Ca.MR.176.00.0.0 (assembly GCF_004023165.1). Taxonomy (NCBI): domain Bacteria; kingdom Pseudomonadati; phylum Pseudomonadota; class Alphaproteobacteria; order Hyphomicrobiales; family Phyllobacteriaceae; genus Mesorhizobium; species Mesorhizobium sp. M7A.F.Ca.MR.176.00.0.0. The sequence continues at coordinate 51,102 of NZ_RZTC01000005.1, forward strand.
AGCCGGGGAGAAGGAAGCGGGCTTCCAGATATTGCGCCTGATGCAAGGGATGCCAGCGGGCGAACGCCTCGGGCAGACGCGCGGCGAGTTCCTCGGCGGCGTCATATCCGGACAATGTGGCACGCAGATCGCCCGAGTAGAACAGCTTCGTCGCCGCCGTGCCGTCGAACCTCGGCCGATGGGAGAACAGCGGATCGTCGAGCGCCGCGCCGCTAGCCCCGAAGAAGGAGAACAGGTACTCGGCCGATTGCTGCCTCAGGCCCGGAAGATAGGGGTAGAGCTTGTGGAACAGATGCGGCCGGATGCGGGAGCTGGGCTGTCTCCCGCAAAAGCGCCGAACCCTAGCCTCCTTGAAAATATCGTAGCCGGCAAAGACTTCGTCGGCGCCTTCGCCCGTCAGCACCACTTTCAAGCCGGCCTCGCGCACGAGGCTCGAGAGCTTGTAGAGCGGGGCAGGGGCAGTGCGCAGGATCGGCCGCTCCGTGAAGCGGATAACGTCAGGGAAGACGGCGGCGATATCGCCTTCCCCGCAGGCGACGGCGCTGTGATGCGTGCCGAGCGCACGGGCCATCTCGAGCTGGAAGGGGCTCTCGTCATGTTCGGCGCTATCGAAGGTGACCGAGAAGGTCCTGAGGCCACCCGGCGCCATGCCCGCCGCCAGCGCCGATGTGATGGAGGAATCGAGGCCGCCAGAGAGATAGGCGCCGACTGGCACATCGGCGCGCATGCGGATGCGGGTCGCTTCCGTCAGGAGGGCGCGCAGTTCCTCGGCCGCGGCACGCTCGTCCCGGTGCCGGGGCGGCGCGTCCCGGTCGGGATACTCCAGACTCCAGTAGGGCCGCGTCGAGACGCTGCCTTCTTGCACGATCATCAGGCTTGCGGGTTCGAGTTCGTAGATATTGCGGAAGGCCGTGCGCGGCGCGATCGGGGCCCAGAGCGTGAAGATCTGGTCGAGTGCGACCGGATCAATCTCGGCCGCGACGTCCGGGGCCTGGAGGAGCGCCTTGATCTCCGAGGCGAAGTAAAGCCGTTCGCCCTGCCTTGTATAGAAGAGCGGCCGGACCCCCATGCGGTCGCGCGCCAGAACCATGCGGCGGCGGCGGCCGTCCCAGAGCGCAAAGGCGAAATCGCCATTGAGCGCGGAGACGCAATCCTCCCCCATCTCGTCATAGAGATGCAGGATCACTTCGGTGTCGCTGGCTGTCCGGAAATGGCGGCCTTTCGCGCGAAGCTGCTCGCGCAGTTCCACATAGTTGAAGATCTCGCCGTTGAAGGCGATCGTCAGATCGCCCGTCGCATCGGACATGGGCTGCTGGCCGTCCCCCAGGCCGACGATGGACAGCCGCGCATGGCCGAGGCCGGCCGCCTTTGTGGTGAAGAATCCCTGCTCATCGGGGCCGCGATGCGCAATGGCAGCCGTCATCCTTCCAAGGAGCGCCCTCCCATCCCGGACAGTGCCGAAATAACCGCTAAAACCGCACATGCCGAGATATTTCCAAGTCCACCAGCGCGGCTCGGACTATAGCCGCCAAAATACCGGTAGGTGTTAAACATCTGGGACTATTCATGAGAATGGTAAATTTTGAGCGGCCGCCGACGGCTGATTTCTTGCGTGAGCATTGGATCTGCCGCGAGATGAGGGCAATGACGCCCTTCGGCGACATAGTCGCCACTGACGGTCAGCTTGCTTCCGAGGCTGCCGGCGATGCCCACAGTCCCGGCATTGGTCAGCCCGACAATGGCTTGGGAAGTGCCGGCGAGATCGAGCGTCGCGCCCGCCGCGACCGAGAATTGCGAGGCGGAACTGAACGTGTTGGCCGCGCCTGCGGCGAGCGTGCCGCCATTGACCGAAGTGGCGCTGGCGAAAGCCGAGTTGTCCGAAGTCAGAACCACTGTCCCCAAGCCGTCCTTGACGAAATCGCCGGTACCCGAGAGCGCGCCGGCATAGCTCACATTAGCTGTCAGGTCGAAGGTGAACGAGGCGCCCGCACCGATCGAGACATCGCCGCCTAGCGCTCGGCCGCCGAGATGACGCCGCCTTGGTCGACGGTCCAGTCCAGCAGCGACGTGCCTGCAAGGTCAGCGTGCCGGCGCCATCCTTCACCATCGCAAATGACTCCACATCAAGGGATGCATTGGGACGCACCGGCATAGGCCCCATCGATTTTATTGATCTTTTTGCCGTCTTTAAGAGGGCTGGTAGCGGGAGAGGGACTTGAACCCCCGACCCCAGGATTATGATGCTTGGTGCGGCCGCTGATTTCGTGGACGAATTTGGCTCTTTGTCGCGTCTATGTCGCATCTATCCCAAAAGCGAGCGTTCGGCCGCTGCCATTTCATCGGCATCGTCACCACGCGGGAACAGGTGCCCGTAGACGTCCATCGTCATCATGATCGAGCTATGTCCGAGCCGTTCCTGAATGACCTTTGGAGGAAGGCCAAGTCCGCCGTCCTGCGGCCGATTGATCGACCACGATGCATAGAAATGGCGAAGGGCGTGCATGCCGCCATACTTGCCCACCATGATGACCTCGCCAGCGGCGTCTCGCTCATCGCTCGGCACGGTCACGCCAGCCGTGACCTGGGTCGGCAGGAAACCGCGCTTGGTCATGTTCGAGCGGCTTTCGATGTTGCCGCTTCCCGTCGGGAAAACGTAGTGAAGTTCCTTCACTGGATTGCCAGCGGCATCGACGTCGCCAGTCGGTCGATGAGGGCAGGCGAGCTTCCATTCCCGCAAAGCATTGACGACCATCGGCGGAACAGGAATCGTTCTTTCTCCCGCCTCAGACTTCGGCCGGCCGATCTCGCCATAGTCATCGGCGCGCTGGTGCACGCTGATCTGCGCACGTTCGAAATCGACATCCATCCAACGAAGGCCGCGCAACTCCGACGATCGCATGCCCGTGAAAATCGCGGTGATTAGAAGAGGGCGCCAGCGGCCCGTCGCCGCGCCGACGATAGCCTTGATCTCCTCACGCGTCGGGATGTCGATGCCGATCTTCAGCTTGCTTTTCTGACGCTTGTCGGCTTGGCGTTCCTTGCCCCTCCGTCTGGCGCCCCGGAGATCCTTAACCGGATTCCGGGTAGCAAGGCCCCGTTCCTGGGCGTCTGAGAAGATGGAGGCCAATGAACCCATGACCTTTCGAACCATGGCCGGCGAGCGACCGTTCTCTCGCAGTTTGTCGGCGAGCTCGCGAGCGCCAGGCACGGTGAAGTGCGACAGAAGCGTTTGCCCGACGAACGGCTCGATATGCAGTTGTAGGTGGCGCTTGCGCTGGTCAATCGAGGACCGTTCCAGCCCGTCCTGCTCGCCCGTGGCAATCCAGAACGTTCCGGCCGCCTTTACGGTGACACTTGCGCTGTCAGCGACGTGCGATCCTTCCCGAACTTCAACCTTGGCCGTGGCGGCGAACTGGTCGGCGTCCTTCTTTTTGGCGAACGTCTTCAGCCGGCGGGTGCCCTTCCCATCGGCGTAGTCGACCACCCAGGCGCCTTTTTCCTCTCCCTTCGCGGTGGTCCATGTGCGTTTGCGGATGGACACTATTCCTCTCCGGAGGTTTTAGCGCCCAATGGTTTCTCGATCTCAATCATCCTCCGCGCGTCCCCCTCACCGATCCAAACTTTCAGTCTCTCTTCACCGCTCGCAATGCGGTTGAGACTCATTTGGATCAGATCGCTTGCTACACTGTCGATCAATATATTTGGCAGGTCCAAGTCCGCCTGCAGCGCGACCATGCCCTCCAGAACGTCCCGGCGCAGTACCACCACAGGTGACTGCCGATCTTCACGGACGGTTTTCCAAAGGTCTTCGTTGGTTGCTTCAATACGCCCGAGAACCGTCATGAATTTATTGCTGCGCGAAACGTCCCCCGATGGCGACCGTGCCTTAATGTCTCGGAGCATCGCGATTGAGTAATCTAGTGCGTCCACCAGGTCCTCCAAACTTGGCTCCTCGGGGAATGCATCTCTAAGGGCATCCAAAATCTCGGAGTTCATCGACCTGCCGCTATCTTCAGCGGCCCGCTTTATCTGATCGCGCATGCCTGGTGGCAGCCGGATCTGAAAACGTTCGGCCAATTGGCTCGGGTATTTCTGTTCATCGTCATCCATTCTGTATGGATGCAACTTGCACCCAGAAAAGGCAAGGGTGCAACTTGCACCTATCGTAATTTGGTGTTAACTGATAGCTCTGATTGCAACTCGCACCCATGAACGAATGGAGATCAAATGTCTGACCGTGAGGTGGCCCCCCTCGACCTCGTATGGGGGATCGAGGGCATCGCAAAACTGATTGGACGGACGGAGCGGCAAGCTTACCACATGCTCACCACGGGCGCTCTACCGGCCAAGCAGGTCGGCAACCGCTGGGTCATTGAGAAATCGAAGTTGATCAAGTTCTTCATGGATGATGCCGCTTGAGCGCCACCGTCGATACTGCTCAACAGGTAGGGGACACCAATATCCAACGCGCCGCCAAGTGGCTTGCGCTGGGCTCGGCCGATCGGCGACACGCGGTCGTGCCCCAGCTTCAATCTGAATTTCATCTCACCGCCCTTCAAGCCGTTCAAGCGATCAGGGAAAGCCGGCTGATCCTGGCGAGGGCGCACTGATGGGGAAGGGCAAAGTAAGAAACCCACCGGGCGAGCACTTCACGAAGATTATCCGCCACACTATGGAAGAGCCCGCATGGCGCGCGCTCTCTTCTACAGCCCAGGCGCTTTACTCTTGGGTCAAGCTCGAATGGCGCGGCCCTGATGCCAACAACAATGGCAAGATAAGGTTGAGCGTGCGGCAGGCGGCGGCCTGTATGGGGTGTGCACCCGACACGGCCGCCGAAGGCTTCCGGGATCTCCAACGGAAGGGCTTTCTGTTTCAAACGGAAGCGGCCTGCTTAGGTGTGGAGGGCGCGGCAAAGTGCCCGTCCTACGAAATCACCGAAATCAAGATGCCTGGGACCGACAAGCAGCAGGACGGCAGGAAGCTGTACCGCGACTGGCGTCAAGACCAAGAGTTCCCCGTGAAAGGCCCGAGTGCCAACAATCCGACTGGGGCCAACGGCCAGCGACGGAAAACAAAATCCCGTCATGAAAACAATGACGACCCCGTCCTAACTTCCATGACGAACCGTAGGAGGGCGTCATGATTTCTAGGACGCGCTGTCATAAGAAGCATGACGAAAACTGGTTTTCTCCAGAGCAAACCGTCATGGTTTCTGTGACATCCTTATCCTACCAGACCGGTACGGCGGGAGGCGGGCATGCAGCCGACGCTGTTTGACTGGTCGCCGCCCTGCCGAGTGATCCTGTTCCCCATGCATAGGCGGGTCGGGCGCATTCGCTCGACTGCTGAGAAGATGCTGGCCAAGCCGACAGACCGGGCGGCCGAATCCTACCGGGACCAGGTGACAGACGGCCTGCTGCGGCAAATGGCAAAGGCCGGCATCCCCGACAGCACACAGGACGAACAGTTGGGGGCGTTCTGGTCGGCCGTGCAGGCCGAAACCATCAGGCTCACCTACCGAAACAACCGCCCCGGAGACAACGTCGCATGATCGATGATGGCGAAGAACTGACCGACGAACAGTTGGAGCGCGTGGCCGAAAAGCTGCTGGCGGGCTGGAAGCCGGTGTCGGCGCTCACCGGCCTGGACGCTCAAGAATTGCGGATGGCGCAAAGGCTGCTCGGCCGATCGAACAGCGAACGGCTGGCAACCACTGGCCGAACTGAGCGGTTCCGATATCGCCGACCGGTCCATATCATCGAATACTACCTGTCCGGCTGGGGGTGGCAGGTCGATCTACTGGAGAACGGGCGGCGCCAGACCTTCAAGGCTGAGCTGAATGATGGGCAGCTAAGGATTGTCCTATCGGCGATCCGCGCGAAGGGCGTGCCTGTCCGGCGCTTCGAAACTGAAGGCGAGAAACTTGACCGGCTTGAACGTGAGCGGCGCCTCGAAGCCAATCCGACCACGTTCAAGGAGAGGCCGAAAAGCGAGCGGTTCGACATACTCTACGAAGTGATGGATATCCGCCCATGAGCGACCGCAAATGGCGAAAGGGTCACGTGACCGCCAACGTGTCACGTGATGTAACGTTACCAGCCGTTACGAAACTTTCCGGCAAGGACATTAAGGTCCCCCTAGGATTGGTGATTTACGCTGACGGCTGCTGCGAACCGAATCCTGGTGCGGGTGGTTGGGGCTTCGTCGCCTATCGCGACGGGGTGGAGATCCATTCCGCAAGCGGGGGTGATCAGGACACCACAAATCAGCGGATGGAACTGACGGCTGCACTCGAGGCGCTGCGGTGGCTGTCTCACGACGTTGACGGCCAGGCTGCAAACGTTGGCGCCCGGCTGATCTCCGACAGCATGTACACCGTGACTGGTTGTAACGAATGGCGCCATGGGTGGAAACGAAATGGCTGGAGCCGCGGCGGACCGAACGCGAAGCCGGCGAACCGTGTCATCGCCAATCTCGACCTCTGGCAGATGTTGGATGGCACATTGATTGCTCATCCCATCGCGCTGGAATGGTGCAAAGGCCATGTCGGCATCATCGGCAATGAGCGGGCCGACGAGCTTTCCCTGATAGGTCGTGGAATGGTCGTCGAGCAATCGCCGACAGCACTCGATCTCATTCGCCAGCAGCTCGACTACTCGGCGAGGATTTAATGGAGCGAAAGAAAAAGCGTTTCGACGACGTCCCATTCAGCGAGAAGAGGCCAAAGCCGCAGTCTCGCCGCACGACGCAGGAAGAGTGGCAGAAGGGCAGGGCGAAGCAGCCGGCCGCTGTTGCCAAGCTTAGGCGGGCAGACGGTGGAAAGGACGGTGCCAAGGTCACAGCGGTTAAAATACGCATATCAGGCAGGCGTAGTGAGCTACAGGCGATTCGGTGTCGTCCAGGCACATTTGAATGGCGCTATGGTCGGAAGAAGCAAGACGCGCTTTTCTACGCCGGCAGCCATCTTGCGGTTTTATGGGAGCGCGCCGGGATCGCCGTGGCAAGTTCGGCGAATTTCTTGCGCGGGACAGGATCCGGTTACGCCACCGGAATATCAGATGGAAGGGTCGCAGCCATCGACAAGCTTAAGGGCTTTGTCATGGTCATGGGCCACGCTCCGTCTGAGCGGTTGATTGACTACTGCGTAACCGGATTGACCACAGCGCAGATCGCGATGAAGCATGGGGCAAATGAGCGAGAAATGGCCCCGGTGCTGCACCACGATCTGCGCGTTTGTGCACAGCATTTCAATTTTCTGACGGGTAATCGGCGTTGACTTTCAACGCGAAACCCCCTATTGGGAACGTCAGGTGTAGAGATGCGCCAATAACCCGCCCAAGTCAGGCGGGTTTTTGTTTGCAAAAGCCGCCTCGGGTCCAACCGGGCCGCTTTCGCTTTTAGATCAGATGGGCAATGAGCAGCAGCGCGTAAGCCACTGCGATAAGGACGTCTCTCATAGCGATTCTCCTTTCCACTTATGAGGTGGAGAAAGCGCTGTGAACGGTTGGCGCCTAAAATCGCGGGATAGCTCTACCGTCGGACTGATTGAGGTTGAGCCGGATGCTTTGACCGGCTGCGAAACTCCTGGCGAATTCCTCGTTGTCGAAAAGCTGTTGGGTGGTCACGCCATCCTCGACGATCTGTACTGCCCATTTGCCGTCTATGTGTTCAACGCGAACACCGTCCTTCTGATCGTCGCCCACGCCCGCACTCCCACACAACGATGTGGGAAAAAAATCATGCGATCGGCAATCCAGCAAGTCACAAAACCGTAAGAATCCGGCACTCGGTCGAATTGAGCAATTTTGTAAAAGCTCAGCAATTTTTCGCAACTGCCCGCACCCGCTCAGACCGGGGAGACCATTCATGTCCGCCAACGAGTTGACCCCGAAGCAAGCCCGCTTCGTCGACGAATTCATGATCGACCTGAACGCCACACAGGCGGCAATCCGGGCCGGTTACAGCGAATTGACCGCAGACGTGCAGGGTCCGCGCCTGTTAGGGAATGTTGGTGTTGCTGCTGCCATTGCAGCCAGGCAGGCGGCCATCGCTCATAAGCTCGGGGTCACCCAAGAACGCATCGTCGCCGAACTGGCCAAGATTGCCTTTGCCGACATCCGCAAGGCTGTTCGCTGGGGGAAGAGCCCGATCGACACGGAATCGGAAAGCGCCAGCCCGAATAGTCTCGGCATGTTCCCGGTTGAACTGATCCCGAGTGAGAAGATCGACGACGACACAGCCGCAGCGGTGTCTGAGGTGTCGCTTACCCAGACCGGCATCAAGATCAAGATGCACGACAAGAAATCGGCGCTGGTCGACCTGGGCAAGCATCTGGGCATGTTCAAGGAACGCATAGAGCATACTGGCAAGGATGGCGCGCCGCTCGTCCCCGTGATCAATGTCCGCCTCCGCAAGCGCAGCTGAAATCAATCTCGACCTGCACGACAAGCAGGCGCTGGCATTTGAGACCGACGCGACCGAGGCGCTTTATGGTGGCGCAGCGGGAGGCGGCAAATCGCATCTCATGCGCGCGGCCGCCATCACGTGGTGTTCCGAAATCCCCGGACTTCAGGTCTACCTCTTCCGACGGATTCGGGACGACCTGATCAAGAACCACATGGAAGGCCCGCAAGGGTTTCGCGCGCTGCTCGCCGGCTGGGTGGAATGTGGCTTCGTTACCATCGTCGAGGATGAAATTCGGTTCTGGAACGGATCGAGGATCTACCTCTGTCACTGCAAAGACGAAAAGGACCGGTTCAAATATCAGGGCGCTGAAATCCACGTGCTGCTGATCGACGAGCTTACCCATTTCACCGAAGTGATTTACCGGTTCCTCCGCAACCGTGTCCGCATGGTCGGGATCAAGGTTCCGCCACATTATGCAGGCCGGTTCCCGCGTATCCTCTGTGGTGCCAATCCGGGCGGCATCGGTCACCAGTTCGTCAAGGCGACATTCATTGATGGCGCGCTGCCGCTGGCGGTCTACAAGGCCGATGTCAGCGAAGGCGGCATGCAACGGCAGTTCATCCCGGCCCAGCTCGAAGACAACCCGAGCATGAACGACAACGACCCAGGCTATGAAAGCCGCCTCATGGGTCTGGGCTCGGAAAGCCTGGTGCGCGCAATGCGCTATGGCGATTGGGACGTGGTCGAGGGCGCCTATTTCGAAAACTTCGAACGCCGCCGGCATGTGGTGAAGCCCTTCCACATTCCGGACCACTGGACACGCTTCAGGGCGGGCGACTGGGGCAGCGCCAAGCCGTTCTCTTTCGGCTGGTATGCAGTGGCATCCGACGACACGATCGTCCCTTCTGGGGTGGCTGGCGCGCCCGGCATCGTCATCCCGCGCGGGGCACTGGTCAAATATCGGGAATGGTATGGCGTCAAGATCGACAAGTCGGGTCGCTATCTCCAAAATGTCGGCCTTAAGCTTCATGCTGAAGCCGTCGGCGCGGGTGTCCGTCAACGCGACTATGACGATACGATCAGTTACGGCGTGCTCGACCCTGCAGCCTTCAGTCAGGACGGCGGTCCCTCACTCGCCGAGCGTATGGCCAACGGGACGAACACGAACGGTGCGACCTTCAGGCGGGCAGACAACAAGCGAACTGCTGGACGCGGTGCCATGGGCGGCTGGGATCAGCTTCGCGGTCGACTGACAGGCGACGAAGACGGGCGGGCGATGCTGTTCTTCTTCGAAACCTGCATCCACACCATTCGAACCCTGCCGGCGCTTCAGCATGACGAGGCGAATCCGGAAGACCTGAACAGCGACCAGGAAGACCATGCCGCCGACGAGACGCGATATGCGTGCATGTCGAGGCCATGGGCGGCCAAGAGCAAGGTTCCTGATCCGACAGTGCCGCAAGGCCACGTCAAGCTGCCTCCCCCGCCTGACAGCGGTCGCGGCCGAAGGATTGCCATATGACCGACCGCGACCCGTACCTAAGCGCCGGCCATCGTTTCGAAGGCCCGGACGGCCAAGCTTACGAGCTGACCCGAGACGTTTTTCCGCATGAGCACATGAAGGCCGATCAGTTTCGAGCGCTCAACGGTGCGCCGGAGCCGGAAGAAGGCCGCTCGATGCCCGAGTGGCTGTCCAGGCAATTGAAGGCACTCGCATGATGGCGAATGACGACACCGACGATATCGACAGCGCTGCCGACGACGCGATCGACCCGTCGCTTAAGCCGAAGGCCTCCAAGGGATGGCTGAAGCTCATCACGGATTTCGAAAAGGCGGGCTTTGCCGACTATCAGACCCGGTGCACCAATATTCAGAAGCGGTATGCCGATCTGGAGCGTTTGGCCAATGCGACCCGCGACCGCGAGTTCCAAATCTTCTGGGCGAACATCGAGGTTCTGAAGCCGTCGATGTATTCCCGGCCTCCGGTGCCTGCTGTAGCGCCACGCTTTCAGGACAGGCGCCCACTCCAGCGCGCAGCCTCGGAGCTTCTGGAGCGCACCACATGTGTCACCTTCGACCGCGAAAACATTGATGGCGTGATGCGCCTGGTCCGCGATGACCTGGCCACGCTGGCACGCGGCTGCATGTGGATCCGGTACGAGACAAAGAGCAAGGAAAACGGGTACACGGAATCGGTCTGCATCGAGTTCAAGAACCGTCGCGACTTCGCGCACGACCCGGCCCGGAACTGGAAGGAAGTTGACTGGGTGGCCGGCGGCGCCTGGATGACCCGCAAAGAGATGCGCAAGCGTTTCGCAGCGACATCGGGCAAGGCGTATCAGAATGCCGATTTCGCCAAGCGCAAGGACGACAAGAACAACAGCGACGGCAAGCTGAAGGCTCGAGTTTGGGAACTGTGGTCGAAGTCCGAAAACAAGGTCGTGTGGATCTCGCCCGGTGTCGACGTGGTGCTGGACGAAGGCAAGCCGCACCTGAACCTTGAAGACTTCTTCCCGTGCCCTCAGCCGGCCTATGGCACGTTGCAGCCCGAGAGCCTGATCCCGGTCCCCGACTACGTCTTCTACAAAGACCAGATCGAGGAAATCAACGACATCACCAACCGCATTTCGGCGTTGACCGAAGCGCTTCAGGTTCGCGGCTTCTATCCGGCCGGCGCTGGTGAAATCGGCGATGCGATCGAGGCCGCGGTAAAGACCCGCGATCCGCGCCAGATCATGGTGCCGATCAGCAATTGGGCAGCATTCGGCAACGGGGCGGCCAAGGACACGATTGTCTGGCTTCCGATTGACATGGTGGCCTCGACCATCACTCAGTTGATTGCGCTTCGTAAGCAACTGATCGAAGACATTTACCAGATCAGCGGCCTGTCGGACATCATGCGGGGCGAGAGCAACCCGAACGAGACGCTGGGCGCGCAGCAGATCAAGACGCAATACGGGTCGGTTCGCATCCGTGACCGTCAGAACGAGCTCGTGCGCATCGCCCGTGACGCGGCGCGCATCGTCGCCGAAATCATGGCCGAGAATTTCCAGCAGGCAACGCTGGTCGACATGGCCCAGATGGAGTTGCCAACCGACGCCGATATCGCCAAGCAGGTCAAGCCGCTGGAGGCCCAGGCAAAGGCGATTGAGAAGGAACTGGCGCAGGCACAGCAAGACCCTGAAGTCGTCCAGATGGCCAAGCAGAACCCGGACGCTGCGCAGCAGATCATGCAGCAGGCACAGGGACAAATCGCGCAAATTGCCCAGCAGATCGGCGAACTGAAAAAGACCGTCACTATCGAACAGGTGATGGATTTCCTGCACGATCAGAAAATCCGGCCGTTCAGCCTCGACATCGAGACCGACAGCACGATCCAGCCCGACGAGAATGCCGAGAAGCAGCGCCGCAGCGAGTTCCTGACGGCATTGGGCGGCACGCTGGCCCAGCTTGCCCCGATGGTGCAGGAACGCCCGGAAACGGCTCCCTTTGCCGCCGAGTTGCTGAAGTTCGCAGTTGCCCCGTTCCGGCCAGGTCGCAGCATGGACGCGGCGATCGACGAGTTTGCCGAAAAGATGAAGCAGATGGGCGCCCAGCCGAAGCCGCAACAGTCCGATCCGGCAGCGTTGAAGGCCGAGGCCGACGCCAAGGCGCAGCAACAGAAGATGGAAGCCGACGCGGCAGACCGTCAGGCTGAAATGCAGATGAAAACCCAACTGCATGACATGACCATGAAGGAAAAGGCCGCCGACATCGAGGCCAAGCAGGTCGACGCAAGGGCAAAGCAGCGTTCGGAAGCCGCGAAGTACGCCGCAGAGGCCGCCGCGCGCCGCGATCAACGGTCGCTGGAGCGCATCAAGGTGGGTCTGCCTGATATCGAAGCGCCTGCCGCGCCTCCCTCTACCGATATCGACGTTGTTGCCGAAATCCAGCGCCAGAACGCCGCCATGATGGGGCAGATGGGTCAGTTCATGGCGATGGTCACCCAGGCCCTTACCGCTCCCAAGCGCATCGTGAAGGGGCCTGACGGCAAGGCCATTGGCGTCGAGACAGTGCAGCCTCAACAGCAACAGGGACTTCAGTAATGGCAACCACCAGTGAAATCCAAGTTGGCATGGCAGCAATCGCCGCGCGTCTCAGCGATCAGCGCCAGGTGATGATCAAGGCGAAAGCGAATGCCGGATCTGCTTCGGTGGCTCTAGCCGCGATCCCGAACGACTTTGCCGATGTCATCGCCACGGTGACCGCATACGGCACCAGCAACGCATATGAGGCCACCATCAAGGCGCAGCTCACCAAGATGACGGCGGAATTCAACGCGCTGAAGGCGAAGGCCGACGCGGTCGCTGCCGTGGATCTCAACAGCTAATGTTCGACCAGGGGCAGTTCTATCCCGGCCAGCCTATCCAGTTCATGGAGGGGCTGCTGAACCCGATCATCGGCGTGAACCAATACCTGACATTCTTCTCGGAATACACCGTGGGAGCGCAGCCGTCCGATTGGACGAGCAGATGGGTCGCGGGGGGATTTGCCGCTCTTGTCCAAACCGTTCCTGGTTCCCTTGGCGGCAAGGCTTTGCGCTGGACAAAGACAGCCGCCAATCGCCAAGCGCTCTCGTGGAACCGAGTGCCGAACACCGCCGACGTAGAGATCCTGACGCGCATGCGCGCGATCGAGGCGTGGGTAATCAACGACAATCTCATCGCTCCTTGGGCGAGAGGCGCGGGTGCTGCCGCATCGGAAGCAGGCTACCGCAGCGCTCCCGGTGGTCAAACTAGCGGCACACAGTATGTCACCCAGATGGGCAAGTATGTCGGCGGCACGTTCACCGCTCTGGGGGTCGCCTCGTTCGGACCGTCCCCCAATCTGGTGGTCAATGACTGGCTTTGGACACGATTCCGAGTGAACGGCACTTCATTGAGCCGGAAGACGTGGCACGACGGAGCCGCTGAACCTGGGGCTTACGACGAAACCGTAGTCGATGCTTCGGTGGCTGCTGCCGGTTGGGTTGGCCTTACTCAGGTCACGACCAATCCTGACGTCGAGATTGATTTCTTCAGCGTCGGCCTTAACGGCGAAGTGGCTCCAAGCCCATGAGAATTCCATCCGGCAAAGTCGACCAATACATCTACTTCGTCGCCGTCGACAGCGTTGACCTGAAGACGAAGAAGACTGGCCTCACGGGGTTCACCGTCGCGCGTTCACGTCAAGGCGTGCAAACATTTTACACCACCCCGACCATCGTGGAGTTGGATTCAGTCAACATGCCCGGCTGTTACAGGCTGCTGGTGGACGAAGACACCACCATCGCCTCCACGTCCGACAGTGAGGAACAACTCCTTTACATCAACGTCGCGGGCATGGCTCCGGTGATCCGCGTTATTGAGCTGTTCCGCCGCGACACGACGACCGGCCGAACCCAGATTGTTGATGCGAACGGCAGGGTTGACGTTTCTGCAATCGCTGGCACAGCGCAGACCGCGCGGGACATTGGCGCAAGCGTGCTTCTGTCGTCTGGCACTGGAACCGGCCAGGTCAGCCTTACTGCGGGCGTTGTCGCCGCGAACGCCACTCAAATTGCCGGCGCGGCGGTGAACACCGCAACAGCCCAGCTCGGCGTCAATGTCATCAGTGCGGCCGGGACGGCCTGGAATTCGGGATCGATCACTTCCAACACCTTTGCAGCCGGCGCTCTCACCGCTGCCAAGTTCGCCGCCAACGCGCTCGATGCCGTTTGGTCGACGGCGACACGTGTTCTGACTGCCGGCACAAACATCGTCCTGGCTAAGGGAACCGGTGTCACCGGCTTCAATGATCTAGATGGGCCAGGCGTGCGAACAGCGGTTGGCATGGCCTCGGCCAATCTCGACACTCAGCTTGCGGGCATCAGCACCAAGACGGCCAATCTGCCGCCTGATCCGGCGGATGCTTCCGACATCGTGGCGGCCTTCGGTACGGTCAACGCCAACGTTGGCACCGTGAACGGCGCGGTTAACGCCATCAAGGCCAAGACGGACAACATCCCGGCTGCACCGGCCGCCGTCGGCGACATTCCGACCGCAAATGCAAATGCCGACGCGCTGCTTGACCGCGCTGCTGGTGTGGAACCCGGAATGACGGTTCGGCAGGGCTTCCGGCTGTGGTCGGCTTCGCTGCTCGGCAAGGCGATCGGGATGACCACGTCCATCGCGACGTTCCGCGACACAAACGACACCAAGGATCGGATTATCGCAACGGTCGACGCGAGCGGCAACAGGTCATCGGTAACCCTGGACCCGAGCTAAAATGTTCGGCGATCGGTATTTCGGCGCCCGATATTTCGCCAATCGCTATTTCGGGCCAGGCGGTAACGCGCTTCCCGTCATCATCGACGACGGACACGACGGAAAGCCAAGTTCCGAGGCTTGGGAAGAGCACCGCCAGAAGGCGGAACGGCTCCGCGAAACGCTGGCGAAGGCCAGGCGGAAGGCGAACGGCGAAGTCGAGCCGGAGACCCCGGAGCAAGAGCCGGAAGCGCCTCTTGATGAGCCGGTGCTGGCACCAAAAGACTATGCCGCCCTCGTGGCCGCTTTGGTCGCGAATTCGATGCCTCGGCCGGTCGTCGAGGCCGACGATGAAGACGAGATGTTGGCAATCCTGCTGTTGGCGGCATGAGGCAAAACACGCCTTCCTAATTCGGGCATGCACCTGAAGACCTACTTATCGTCAGAGGCTCTCGCCTGCTGGCAAATTTCATTGAGTTGCTTGCGGAGCATCCCGCCCTCCAACTGGGCGAGATCATAGCGTTCAGCGCGCAGTTTCGCCTTTATCTGCGCGAAGTCAGCGCAATCTCCTGATCTGGCGAGTTCGAAAGCACGCTCAAGCGTCGTCTTGTTAGGTTCCATTGCCCGTCCGCCCACAATTGCAGCGGATCAACGAACGACCGTCCCCCCCGTTCCACTCCGAACAAAGTGAGACCTCATGCTGGGCTATTCATGGATCGATATCGGCCCCGGCCGGCAGGTTTTCCGCAAGATCGAGACTGCCAAGCCGAAGCGTTCGGCGCTACCGGCACCGATGATCAATTCGGACACCATGTCCGAAGTCCGGTCGATGCACGACGGGAAATTCTACACCTCGAAATCGGCTCTGCGCGCCACCTATCGCGCCGCTGGGCTGGAGGAAGTCGGGAACGATCCGGCAAGGCTTCGCCCGCGCAAGCGTCCGAAGATCGATCGCCAGGCGATCAGAACCACCATCGAGAAGGCCACGGCTCGAGTTAACCGCGGCGAGCGTTCCACCCCTTAGCAATCCCTCAGACGGAGCAATCCACATGGAAGACTTGAACGGAGGCGCCTCGGCGCCCGCCGATACCTCTGCTGTTGCCGCCGATGACGTGTCGACGACGCCAAACCCAATCAGCACCGATCCCAAGACGGTCGAGGCCAAGCCCGAGCCGGAGGCGAAGAAGACGCCGACCGCTCGTGAAGCACTGAAGGCAGCGGCCGACAAGGTGGCCGAAAAGGAGAAGGCCGGCGAGGCCGATCCCGACAAGAAAGCCGCGCCGGTCCAGAGCCAGCCCAAGCCGGGCGAGAAGCTCACTGATAAGGCAGCGGCCGATAAAACGCTTCCCGATCCCAAGCCGGCCAAGGACGCGACACAGCAGCCCGCCAAGCCCGCAGAGACCGTAAAGGCGGAGCCGGGCAAGCCCGCTGCCCAAGGCCACCACGAAGCACCGGCACGCTTCAAGAGCGATGTCGCAGCGATGGCCGAATGGGAGAAGGCACCCGAACCGGTCAAGGCAGCGGTTCACCGGTCGTTCCGCGAATTGGAAGCCGGCATCGAAAAACATCGCGTGTCGGCCGAGGAGTTCGAAAAGGTCCGTGACTTTGACGAACTGGCAAAGCGCAACAATACCTCGCTGCGCGATGCAATGACCCGCTACACCAACCTGGAGCGGACGCTGATTTCCGATCCGATTAAAGGCATTCAGCAAGTTTGCGACTATGCGGGGATCTCGCTTCGCCAATTGGCCGCCCATGTGGCCGGGCAACGGCCCGATGAGGTCCAAGGGCAGAACGACGCCACGATCCGCGAGCTTCGCCAGCAGGTCACACAGCTTCAGCAGAGCATCGGCGGCGTCACCACGACGATTCAGAACCAGCACGTCGCCGGCATTGAGGCCCAAGTCGAGAAATTCAAGGCCGATCACCCTCGGTTCGACGATCTGGCGGAAGACATCGCGTTCTTCCTCAAATCGGGCAAGACCACCGATCTGGCCGAAGCCTATGCACTGGCAGAACGGCTCAACCCGGACCCGGCAGGCTCGACCACAACAGTTTCAGCAGCGCCTCAGACGCGCACCGCTCCCGACCCCCAGGCTCAGACCCTGAAGGGCCAGAAATCCGTATCAGGCGCGCCCTCGGCTGGCTCAGACCCAGCGACGAAGCGAGCTTCAACCTCAATCAAGGATTCGCTCCGGCGGGCTGTAGCTCAGGCCGGATGATCCGAACATAGGAGGGCCACATGGCTCTTACTTCCGTAGAAAAGAACCAGGAGATTCTGTCCCTGGCCCTTGAGGATCGCTCTCAGGGCTACCAGGACCTTGTCTCCAATTCCAACGCCTTGCTCAACGTGCTCAAGCGCAAGGGCAAGTTCAAGGAGTATTCCGGCCCGAAAATCCGCGAACGGCTCCTGTACGCCAAGACCGGATCGGCGGTCTGGTATAACGGCTTCGACTTCCTGAACCCGGTTCCGGCCGAACTGTTCAACGACGCCGAATACTCCCCGAAAATGGTGGCAGTCGCCGTCACTCTCGCCAATGAGGACATCCTCAACAACGACGGCGAAAACCAGCTCATGGATATTCTGGAGTCGCATATCGCGGCTGCGGAAGGCGAACTTGAAGACGAGTTCGACATTTCGCTGCACGGCAACGGCACCCGCTTCGGCGGCAAGGAACTGGGTGGCATGCAGCTGGCCGTTCCGACCGTGGTCAACTCCGGCACCTATGCCGGTATCGATCGCGGCCTTAACCCGATCTGGCGCACTTCGGTGTTCGATGCGAATTCTGCCTTCCCGGCCATCGGAACGCAGGTCACCGCGACCACCATCCGCCCGATGCTCAACTCGATCATGACGCAGCGTTCACGCGGCACCAAAGCCGCCGACCTTCTGCTCATGTCGCCGGAGCATTACGCGGCCTATGACGCGGCCACCGTGGCAATCCAGCGCGTCAACGATACCTCCAGCCTGGGCAAGCTCGGCTTCACGTCGCTGAAGTATTTCGGCGCCGGTCGCTCGGCTGAAATCGTTCAGGAGGGCGGCATCGGTTCCAACATGCCGGTGAACACCACGTATGGCCTGGACACGGACAACCTGTGGGTCCGTTACCACCCGGAACGCAACTTCAACAAGATCGGCAAGACGCTCATGCCGATCAATCAGGACGCGAATGTCCAGTACATCGGCTTCATGGGCGAACTGACGATGACCAATCCGCTGTTCCAGTGGAAGCTCATCGACAGCAACCCGGCTGCGTAAGGAGGACAGAAAATGGCTTACGTTCCTCACACTCCGAACCTCGGCTTCCCGCCGATCGCTGCAACGCTTCCGGCCTCGAATGCGGCCGGGCGTTCTACTCCCGGCCCTTGGCTCGGCGACGTCATCCGGGCGCAGGATCCCGTCTATGGCGTCGGCGAGTTCATCTATCTGGCAGGTGTTGCCAGCACCGCCGTCGGTTCGTGGGTGGTTTACAACCCCGACGACTGGTCCACGGTGCTGCTCGGCCCCGACATGATCGGCTCTGTTGCCGTCGCAATGTCCGCGAATATCAACGGGCAATTCGGCTGGTACCAGATCAAGGGCAAGGCCATCGGCAAGGCTCTGGCCGGCTTCCTCGACAATGCCAACGTCTACGCCACGGTCACACCCGGCAGCGTTGACGATGCCGTTGTTGCAGGCGACCGCGTCAAGAATGCCAAGGGCGCGTCTGCGGTCGGTGTGCCGGCCGCCGGTCTCGCCGAGTTCGAGATCGATCGTCCGTTCGCCGACGACGGTCTGGCCGCGTAACCAGGCCACACACGACGACATTGAAACGGGGGCTTCGGCTCCCGTTTTTCTTTGCACCCTCTCAGACAGGAGTTTCCGCCGATGAGCGCGAACCAGAACACCGTCAACGTCACATTCCGCAACCACGTGATCCCCGACGAAAATGCCAGCCGCAAAGCCGGCCGGCCGATCTTCCACGACATGGAAGTCTGTGACCTATCGTTCCCGGCGAACCGCCAGACGAAGGCGACCTATCCGGCGCACGATGCCGAGCCCAACGCCACCCGCGAGAGCATTGCAGCGGGCGGCAGTGTCGTCACCTATGCGCAGCTCTACAACAAGCAGTATCTGGCCTTCAAAGATGGCAATGCGCAGCCGCTGTCAGGCACGCCGCTTTCCGAAGCGCCTTTCCTGAAGGAAGGCAAGCGCCGCGAACTGAAGGCCCTTGGCGTGCACACCGTCGAGCAGCTGGCATCGCTCGATGGCACCCCGCTGAAGCAACTCGGCATGGGCGGCCGCGAACTGAAGAACCAGGCACAGGCCTATCTCGACAATGCGGCCGGCAGCGCCGACGTGACGAACCTTGCGGCCCAGGTCGCGGCTCTCACTCAGCAGTTGAACGAAGAACGCCGGCTGCGCGAAGAGTTCATGCAGAACGGCAAGCCCGTGAAGGGTGCCGCCGCGCCTGCCGATGAACCCGGACAGCAGGACGACGAGCAGCCCAGCCCCGACGAAGAGGAGGAGCAGGATCACGGCATCCCGCCGACGGTCGAAGAGATCGAGGCGATGGATGAAGAGGCCCTGAAGGTCTACATCGCCAAGGAGACCGGCAGTCGTCCGCGCGGCAATCCGAACCGCGATACCTTGGTCGCTGCGGCCAAGGAACTGGCGATGGTGGACTGATCCATCATGGCGATCCTCGATGTCATTCAGGATGCTTGCACGGTCATTGGGTTGACCGTGCCGACATCTGTCTTTTCTCAGAGCGACCGGGAATTGGTCGAACTGAAGTCGCTCGCCAACGAGATGGCGCAGAGGATCGCTTTCGACGGCCGGGACTGGACCAAGTTGAAGGTGCTCGGCACCCTGACCGGCGACGGCACGGCCCAAAGCTTCGATCTTCCCGGCGACTACAAGCGTATGCTGAAAAAGGCCGCGCTATGGCCGTCCGCAAGCCCT
The DNA here is from genome assembly GCF_004023165.1 of Mesorhizobium sp. M7A.F.Ca.MR.176.00.0.0. NCBI lineage: Bacteria > Pseudomonadati > Pseudomonadota > Alphaproteobacteria > Hyphomicrobiales > Phyllobacteriaceae > Mesorhizobium > Mesorhizobium sp. M7A.F.Ca.MR.176.00.0.0. Next base: position 70,716 of record NZ_RZTC01000005.1, read on the forward strand.
TACGCGCCGTTCACGCATTACCCCGACAGTGACCAGTGGCTTGGCATCACGGTGCAGAATTTCCAGAACCTTGTCGGCGCCTGGACGATGATCGGCGAGCAAGTGCTGATCAAGCCGGCGATTCCCAGCCTCGCCACCGCGCAATTCTACTACCTTACGAACAAGATCATCAGGGACAAGGATGGGGTCGCGAAGGTCGCGTTCACCGCTGACGATGACGTTTTCCGCCTCGATGAACGCGTGCTGAAGCTCGGCATGATCTGGCAGTGGAAGGCCAACAAGGGTCGCGCCTATGCCGAAGACATGGCGACCTATGAGGATGCGCTGGCGGTGTCTGCCGGCGCTGACAAGGGTTCCAATATCCTCGCTGTCGGTCGCCGCCGCTCGTCGATCGATGCCAATATTGCCTATCCTGGGGTGATCGTTCCATGAGGGCCGGTTTCCGGCGCGTGCCCGTCGCGGCTGGTGCACAGCAGCACCACAGCACGACGACGTTCCCGGCGCCGATCCGGGGCAGGATTTCGAATGAGAACCTTGCGGCAGCCAAGCCGCAGGGTGCCAAGGTGCTTGAAAACTGGTTCGTCACCAGCACCGGCATCCGGTTGCGTGGCGGCAGCAAGAAACAGGCGACGATCGGCACAATCCCGGTTGTCAGCATGCTGACCTATGACGCGTCGGCCGGGAAATTCATGTTCGCCTGCGACGGCTCGAAAATCTTCGATGTCACCGCGCCGGCAAGCCCGACCATTCCGCCCGCTCCGGTGGTGTCGGGCCTCACCAGCGGATATTTTTCCTATGTCCAATACGAGACGGCCGGCGGCGACTTTCTGACAGCCGTCAATGGCACCGACAGCATGCGCCAGTTCGATGGCACTGCATGGACGACGGTGGCCAACCTCGGCGTTGGCATCCTCACCAATAAATTGTCGTTCGTCTGGACCTATCGAAACCGCGAATTCTTCGTCCAGAAGGGCACGATGGTCGCCTGGTATCTTCCCGTCGACACCATCGCTGGCACCGCGGCTGATTTCTCCCTTGCCGGTGTTTTCCAGAAAGGTGGCTCGCTTCTGTTCGGTGGCACCTGGTCGCTCGATGCCGGCGATGGCGTCGACGACAAATGCGTCTTCTTCTCGGATCGCGGCGAGGTCGCGGTGTATGAGGGATCAGACCCCGGCGACCCGAATAACTGGTCGCTCGTCGGTCGCTATGACATGTCGCCGCCGCGTGGGCCGCGCGCCACGATGCAGGCCGGTGGCGAATTGCTCATTGCCATGGACGACGGGATCATCCCGATATCGCAGGCGATCCAGAAGGACCGCGCCGCGCTGGCGCTGATCAGCGTATCGCGCAACATCGAACCGGATTGGAGGGCTGAAGCGGCTTCGCGCACGCAACTGCCGTGGGAGTTCCTGAAATGGCCATTGTTCAACATGGGGATTGTCTCACTTCCGGCTGACAGCGGTCAGGACAAGAAATGCTTCGTGGTCAACCTCCAGACCGGCGCTTGGTCCGACTACACCGGATGGGATACCCGCTGCCTGGCCCTGCACGACGGCCGCGCCTATTTCGGCACGTCGGACGGCAAGATCATGCAATGCGAGGTCGGCGGCAATGATGACGGCATGCCGTACACCGCCACCGCCGTCGGCCTGTTCGATCACCTGAAGGCGCCGGCCCGAGACAAGATCATCCACATGGCTCGGACGGTCTTCCTGGCCAGTCGCAAATTCCTCGCCAAGCTGTCCGTTTCGACGAACTATCAGGTGTCGTTGCCGTCGCCTCCGGCATCCGTCGCCGACGATGTCACCCTCGACGAATGGGACACGGGTCTTTGGGATGTCGCGCTATGGGATGCCGGCACCACCAAGACGGTTTCGACAAAGTGGACTTCCGTCGGGCAATCCGGCTTTTCCATTGCCTGGCAGCTTCAGGTCACGTGCGGCGTGACGCCGACGCCCGATGCCGAACTGGTCGCGATCGACATGACCTATGAAGTCGGGGATGTCGTCGTTTGAGACTGCTTTTCGGGCATGACGAGGCGGTGGCGCAATTCGTCGTCGATCTTACGCCAGGCTGTGAAGCAGGATTCGGGAAGTGCAAGGCGATCGGCGTCCTTGATGATGATGACAAGCTGGTCGCCGGCATGGTGTTTCACGACTGGCAACCGGGACCGGGCCTGATCCAGATTTCGAGCGCGTCAACCACGGCGCGATGGCTGGCGGCCAACGTCCGTCACATGATGTTTTCCTATCCGTTCGACCAGATCGGTTGCCAGATGGTCGTTCTTCAGGTGTCGGCCAAGAACGAGCGCATGGTGCGGATCGCGAAGGCCTTCGGCTTTACTCCTTACCTCATCAAACGCATGCGCGGCCGGGACGAAGACGGGTTCGTTTTCACCCTGACTGACGACGACTGGCGAAACAGCAAGTTCACGAGGAAAATTTATGGGCAAACCCTCAGCACCTGAACCGCCAGATCCCAAGGAAACCTCGGCGGCCTCGACATCCACCAATGTCGGCACGGCCATCGCCAATTCCTATCTGAACAACGCAAATCAGGTCACGCCTGACGGGACGATCAACTATGATCGAACCGGCAGCTATACGTGGAAAGACCCCTATACGGGGCAGTCCTACGATATCCCGCGCTTCACCGCGACGACGACGCTTTCCGACGCCCAGAAGGCCATCAAGAGCCAGACCGACGCCGCCCAGCTGAACCTCGGCACGCTGGCCAATACACAGTCGTCGTTCCTCAACGACTATATGGCCAAGCCCTTCGACGGCTCGAATGATGCGACCGAATCCCGGTTGCTGCAGCTCGGCCGCGAACGCCTCGACCCGATCCTTGCCCAGCAGTCCGACGCTCTGTCGACCAGGCTGGCCAACCAGGGCATCAAGCAGGGCTCGTCGGCCTATGATCGCGCCATGACCCAGCAAGGCCAGAACGCGAACGACGCTCTCAACCAACTGATCTTGACTGGGCATGGGCAGGCATTCTCGGAAGCCCAGGCGATCCGAAACCAGCCGATCAACGAAATCACGGCGCTGCTGTCGGGCTCTCAGGTGTCCAATCCGCAGGCGGCTGGGTACAATCAGAGCAACATTCCGACCACGGATGTCGCCGGCCTGATCAACACGAACTATCAGCAGAAAATGAACAACTACAATCAGGAAGCGGCTCAGTCCAACAGCCTGATTGGTGGTCTGTTCGGCCTCGGCAGCAAGCTGATCGGCCTGTCCGACGACGATGCCAAAAAGGACAAGGAACGCCTTGCCGACATCACGCCGGAAATGGGCCTGTGGAAATTCCACTACAAGGGTGAGGCGAAAGACGCGCCGATGCGTCTCGGCCTCATGGCTAGCGAAGTCGAACAGGTCCGCCCGGATGCCGTCTCGCGCCGACCTGACGGCTATCGCCAGGTCGATTACGGCAAAGCATTGTCGCTGGGAGCCTGATCAATGGCCTTGTCCTTCATCTTCGATGCCAGCAAGGAAACGCCGGCATCTGTCGCCAAGCAGCGCGCCGTTGTCGAAGCGCTCATGTCTTCGTCGCGCACCCCGCGCAACCTCGGCGAGGGTCTGAACGCGCTTGGCGACGGCATCGTCATGAACGTTCTCAACCGGCGCGCTGATACGGCAGAGCAGGCCGGCCAGGCAGGGGCGAAATCGACGTTTGGCGATCTGCTCAATGCCGGTTCCTTCCCGGCGGCACCCTCGGCGACCGGAAGCGATGCTGCTGCTTCAGCCTCAGCCGGCGCTGCCGCCGACTATGGCGGTGATCAGCTCGCGTGGACCGATGCGACGCCCTATCAGAAGGCATTGCTCAACACGATTTCCGGACCCGAAAGCGGGGGCCGGTATGACGTCATCTATGGAGGCGGGAAGTTCGATGATTTCTCCCGCCATCCCAATCAGGCGGTGCGCATCCAAACCGGGCCGAATGCCGGGCGCACTTCGTCGGCGGCGGGCAAATACCAATTTCTTGGCT
>NZ_RZTC01000005.1:74714-122140 GCF_004023165.1 Mesorhizobium sp. M7A.F.Ca.MR.176.00.0.0
TGGCTCGACCTGGGACGAGCAGGCGAAGGAACTCGACCTGCCAGACTTTTCCCCGATCAATCAGGATAAGGCCGCATGGAACCTTGCCGTAGAAACCTACAAGGCCAAGACCGGACAGGACATCGATACCGTCCTGCAATCGGGTGATCCGAAGGCCATCGCCCAAGTCGGCCAAGTGTTGAGCCCGATCTGGACCAGTCTTCCAGGTGGCATTGAGCAGGGGACCAACACCGATCGTTTCGTCGCCACCTATCAGCGGGCGCTTGGAGCGGGAGCCACGCCTGCCCAGGCCACACAGGTCGCCGCCACGGTGCAGGCACAGCAGCCCGTTCAAGTGGCATCGCTCGATCCCTCTGCCGGCGCCACGGCGGCCACGGCGCGCCCCATGCCGCCCGCGTATTCCCAGAATGGAATGACCCAGCAGCAGTGGGACGCGATGAATCGCCCCGGCGAGGATCTTGCGCCCTCTGGAGCCGCACCAGCGCCGCTGCTCGGCGAGGTAGGCGGGCCTGAAGCAGTAACGCCAGCCGGGCAGCGCGTCCTTGGCACCATGATGGACAAAACGCCTCTGTCGGGCGCTGGCAGCGTTGTGCAAGCCCTCAGCGCGGTCAATCAGCCCGCCCCAGCAGCCGCAGCGGCCGCGTCTCCCGTCGTGCAAGCCCTTGCCGGCGCACAGCAGCCCCAGCGGGCCGCGCCGGTCTCTCCGTCCGTCCAAAAGGTCGCTCAGGCCTTGGCACCCCAGCAGCAGGCCCCAGAGCCTCAGCAGCAAGCCGCCGATAATCTGCCGGTCATCGCGGGCGGCACTGCTGACGCGATCCAGCCCGGACAGGGCGGCCCGTCGGTACAGCAGATCATGCAGGTTGCCGCCGATCCTTGGGCATCGCCCGAGCAGAAGGCTATGGCCAACATGATGCTTCAGCAGCGGATGCAGGAACAGGACCCGTTGCGGCAACTCCAGATCCAAGCGGCGCGTAAGTCGCTGGCGGTGCCGCCGAAGCAGTGGCAGAAGCTGGATGATCGGACGCTGTTCGACGCCGCCAGCGGAGAGACAAAGCAAATCGGTGGAAGCGGCGGCCCGACCCGGTTTGAAGGAACCGGCCTCGATGCGCAGGCATGGAACATCCTTCAGAGCGCTGATCCTTCATCGAGAGAATACGCAACGGCTTACGCCATCGTCTCGCAGCCCAAGACGCAACTGGTTCAGACCCAGGCGGGCATGATGCCTGTCGAGGTCCCGCCTGTTCTCCCGGCATGGTTGTCGCCTCCGGGTGGCGCTGCGCCAGCTGTGCCGACACCCGCAACGCCAGCTCCAGCCGCGCCATTGCCGACCCCTGCCGCACCCGCAGCGCCAGCCCCCCAGCCTGGCGGCGTTCGGTCGGGACAAGCCATCCCCGGCACTGCAAAGCCGCTCAACGAAGCCCAGCAGCGGGATGCGAAGCTCTATAGCGTTGTCGCGCCGGAACTGAAGATTGTTGAGGACAATTTCGGCGCACTTTCCAACCTTGGCGATCAAGCCCTTTCCGCTGTTCCCCGTGGATCGGACTTCGGTGCCGATTATCTGAAATCGCCAGAGTATCAGCGTGCGTCCAACTCGCTCAAGACGATCATCGCGTCCTATCTCTACAGCGTTTCCGGTCCCACTGCGGCGCCGGCCGAAGTGGAAAATCAGGCCTCTATCCTGACGCCCAAGCCGGGCGAGGCGAAGGAATCCGTCAACGACAAGCTGGCGCGCGTCCGTGCGATGGTCGACGCCATCAGGAGCAGCCGCGGCGGCGGTGATGCTCCGGCTGCGGAACCGACCGGCGCCGGCACGACAAGCAATGGCCTGAAATGGAGCATTGAACCCTGATGGCAACGATCAACATCCAAGGCCAGAAGGTCACTGTCGACGACGCGTTTCTGTCGATGACGCCGGATCAGCAGAATGCGGCGGTCGATGAGATTTCTAAGTCTCTTCCAACGCCGGCCGCCGCCGCGGCTCCATCTGGGGCCGCTGAAGCCGATGTGAGGGCCCAGGTCGGCATTGCGCGTGCGCAAGCGCTTATGGCGGGCGGTGGTCCTCAACCTGGGACCGGTCACAACGCGCCGACCTTCGTCCCGACCCCGGATATGGGTGCTGCCGGAACGTTCCTCACGTCAACCGGCGAAGGCGTTCCGATTGTCGGCCCCTATGTCGATAAGGGTCTGACCGCCGCCGCTGCCGGGATCGGATCTGCATTGACAGGCGATCCCTATTCGCAGGTCAACGACGAAATGACCCGCATGAACGAGGTTAGCCGAGAGGCGCACCCGGTCGCTCGCACCCTCGGCAATGCAACCGGTGCCGCCGCCGGCACTTTGCCCGCCATGATGGCCGCGCCTGAAGTCTTCGGCGTCGGAGTTGCCTCTCTTCCTCTGCGATTTGGCGCAAGCGCCCTGTCAGGGGCCGCCATCAATGGCGCTGACGCGGCGGTCCGCTCTGGTGGTGATGCATGGGAAGCGGAAAAGGGCGCGCTTATCGGCGGGGGGCTTGGCTTGGCTGCACCTGTGATCGGCCCTCTGGTCGGCAAGGGGGTCAAGGCTATCGCCGATGGCTGGAACCTTCGAGGCGCCGCGAAATCCCTTGGCGTCGACAAGGTCACGGCCGCGCTGCTCGCAAAGGCATTTGGGCGGGACGGCCTCGATGCTGCCACGCACGCCGACCTGGCCAAACTTGGCCCGAGCGGCATGGTTATGGACCTTGGAGAAAACCTCCGTTCCCAAGCGGCCGGCCTCGCTGCTCTGCCAGGTGAAGGAAAGGCCATCGTCAAGGGCGCGATCGACGCCCGCGATGCTGGCGCCAATGCGCGCATCCGCAGCACGCTTGACCAAGAGCTTGGCCCGGCTCCGGTGCCTTCCCGGATCACTACCGGCATCGAGACGAACCAGCGCGCGCTTTCCCCGGAATATCGGGACGCACTTCAGAACGCCGGCCCCGTCAATACACTGCCGATCGCGCGCTATCTCGACCAAGACATTCAGAATTTGCGCGGGGAGCCGCAGCGCGTTCTTCAGCGCGTCCGTGCCATGCTCGACCACGCGCCGACGCCGCAAGAAATTGCCCAGGCCGCCCAAGCCCTAGGGCAACCGCCTCCCGGCACGTCGCTGGTCTCAGATGCCGGCGAACTGCTCAACACCCGTCACGCGATCGACGACATGCTGCAAACGACACAAGGATCGAACGCCGTCAACGCGTTGACCACTGCTCGCCAAGCTGTCGACGACGAATTGCGCGCGTCTGTCACTGGCATCAAGGAAGTCGATGCCAAATACTCGGAACTGGCTCGCCAACGCGAAGCCGTCCAACGCGGCCAGACGGTGCTTGCCAGCGGGCGAGAGGCGCCGCGGCCGACAGAGCTTGCCAACGAATTTCAGCAAGGCGCGCTGCCCCAGGGCATGCAGATCGGCCCGTCGGCGGTTCCCGTTCGGTTGCGCGAAGGCGCAAGAGCGGAAATAGAGCGGATCGTCGGCACCAAGGCGAATGATCGTGTTGCCCTTCAGCAGATCATCAAGGGCGAAGGCGATTGGAACCGGGACCGGCTCACCACGCTTTTTGGCGCCGACCGCGCTAGTCGCATTTTCGATCTGCTCGACCGCGAGCGCGCCTTTGCAGAGACCACCAATCAGGTCAGCCGCAATTCCTACACCGCCGCGCGCCAAGCCGCCCAAAAGGAACTGACGGGCGCGGGCGGCGATGGTTTCGGCATTCCCCAGGCTTACATGGCAGGCGGCACAATGGGCGCCGTCAGGGCGGCCGGTTACAAGGGCGTTGGTGCCGTGGTCGACGCTCTAAGCGGTCTGAAAAGCGAGGCATCGAGGGCCGCGCTTGCCCGGACGCTCACCAGCAATGACAGCGCGGTGATTGACGCGTTGCTCAAGGCAAATGCCGGCTCGCGACTGCCTGCTTCACAGATCGATAATGTTGCGCGAGCCCTGTTGCTCGGTTCGGCGCCGCGCCGCTAGTCGCTTCTGGTCGGCCCAGATCAGGATCATGAACACGATGGTCATCCCGATCGAGCCGAAAAAAAGACCCGAGACAAAGTCTCTGCTGAACCGATCGAGGATCAGGCCCAGACCTTGATGGATGGCGGCTAGGATCGCAATGGTGATCGCGGCGGCTAAGATCTGGAGGACAGTGTTGCGGCGCATGGCCGGCGAATATAGGCGCGGACGGGCCGGAAATCTATGCCGCTTACGGCCTCTGCACAGTCAGAGCGGGGTATACTGCCCGGCTTCGAAACTTTCGTCTGTCACAGGCCTATAGCTGTGCTGGAAGCGGCCATCGTCGAATCGGTAGGATTCGCAAATCCCGAACTCGCCGGCATCCTTGAAGTGGACACCATAGAAATTTGATGGGGAGAGCCGAGGCGGCAGCCTGATGACCCGTAGATCATCCTCGTTGAGCTCCTGGTCATCGCCAACCGAACCGTCTTCATCCGCGGCCCGCCGAAACTGCCAGTAGCGATCCATCGCAGCATCCATGCGGGCTGTGAAGTGCTCTGTCCGCTCGTGCTCTAACTGACGATCACGCGCTTGTTTGTAAAACTGTTCCTTGAATTGGTGTGTGGCGCCAACCTGATGCTCAACAGCCCAATCGTCAGGAATGCCGACATTCACAACCGGCTCCGGCTCGCTGCGCGAAAACAAACGTCTGACCCATCCCATGGCGCGTCTCAATACCGCATTTCCTCACCCTTCGAAAGAATTTCAATGGAGTATGCCTAATGCCCCGTGACGGCTCTGGAATTATGTCGTGGCCGGCCAACGGCAACGCGGTTCTCAACACCCCCATTGATTCCGGGAAGTACAATGCTTTCCGTGCGGACCTGCTGTCCGACCTGAATGCTGCCCGGCCGGTACCGGCTGGTGGCACGGGTGCGAACACGTCGGTTGGCGGCTACGACAATCTGAATTTGCAGAGCGGCAATATCGCTTCGGCGACGGCGACCGATCTTGCTTCATCGACCGGAACGTCTGTGACGATCACCGGCACCGCCGTGATTACGAGCTTCACAGCGCGACCGGCCGGCGCTATCCGCCATCTCACCTTTGCCGCGGCTGCGACCCTCACCCACAACGCAACCAGTCTGATCTTGCCCGGCGCTGCCAACATCGTCACGGCGGCCGGCGATACCGCCATGGCGCAATCGCTTGGGGGTGGCAACTGGCGCATTCGGGACTATCAGAGGGCTAACGGCACAACTGTCAGCAACACTCTTATACAGCCAGCCTTAACGCTGGAGCAGAGTGCAGCGCCCACGCCGACGGCGGAAGGTCGGATCCAGTGGGATACCGATGAAAACGTGATTGCCATTGGCGATGGAGCGGCAACGCAGGTATTCGTGCCGATCCCAGCCTCGACCGCAGCCGGCGATATCCTTTACCTGTCCGGCGCCAAGCTGCCAGCCAGGCTTGCCAAAGGAGCGGCCGGCCAGACCTTGCGCATGAATGCCGGCGCCACGGCTCCAGAATGGGGCGGGGGAAATGGCGTTCCTGATGTTGTCATTGAGGACCAGAAGGCGTCCGGCGTTCCGGGCGGATCAGCAGCCTCCGGATCGTGGCTTATCCGAACGCTCAACACAAAGGTGCGTGACCCGTTCTCCCTCGTCATCCTAGCCGACCCGAACTTCACGCCCAGCGCGAGCGGATGGTGCGAATGGTCGGCACCCGCCACCCAAGATGACTTTAACCCACATCAAACGCGCCTTTTCGACGTCACCAGTGGCACTGTCGCCGGGTACGGAACCACTGAAAACGGTGACAACGGTCAGTCCACCGACAGTTCGGGCGGCGCTCCAGTTGTCGCCGGTCATGCTTATCGGTTGGAGCATCGTGTGGGCACCAGCCGAGGCAGTGATGGCTTCGGTGACGCCGCTGGGTTCGGCAACATCGAAATTTACTCCCGCCTCAAATTTTGGAGGTCGTAATGACCAATTTAGTGCTTGTCGGAGATGGCGTTGTCCTGCAATCGGACAGGTCCGGTGCGGAGCCAGAAGGGTTCGTTGAAGCTCCGGATGAGGTGTGCCCAGGCTACCTGTTTGATGGTCATGGCTTCTCGCCGCCGATACCCCAGCTTATCCCTCCGCCTGACAGGGTTTCCGCTCGGCAGTTTCGCATGCAGCTTCGGAAATCCGGGCTGCTTGCCGCGGTGACAGGTTGGGTTGCGGCGCAAAATCCGCTTGTGCAGGACTCGTTCCAATACAGTAGTACCTTCGTACGATCGGAACCGATGATGGCGGCTGGCTTCGCCGCGCTCGGCTTCACCGATGAACAAGTTGATCAGTTCTTCGCTGCTGCGGCAGCTCTCTAATCCACCTTCTGAAACTCACTAGCTTTGAGGTCTGCCAAATCCGTGACGCGGATCCACGGCTTGCCCGGCGTGCGGCCTGGCTTGAGTGGCTTCCGGATGGATTTCACCAGGGCATGAACATGGCTTTGCGCTTCGACTAAGGCGCTGCTGATCGCCTTGTCGCCGTGCATTGCCTCGACTTTGAAGCTCTTCATCTGCCCAGATCCCCGCACCCATCCCGATCATAGAACAAATCTAAAACTGAAAGGAACTGCCATGGCTGTTTCCCGCGAAAAGGAGTCGCTTGCCAAGGTGCTCGCGCACGAAGGCGGCTATTCGAACAACAAAAAGGACCCCGGTGGCCCAACCATGAAAGGGGTTACCCAGCGGGTCTATGACGCCTATCGACGGGGCAAAGGTTTGGCGGTCCGATCCGTCAAGAGCCTGACCACCGACGAACTGAACGACATTTACGACAAGCAGTATTGGGATGCCGTGAAAGGCGATCTGCTCCCGGACGGGGTCGACTATGTGGTCTTTGACGGCGGCGTGAACTCCGGTCCCGGCCGCTCGATCATGTGGCTTCAGCAGGCGCTGCGGCCTGTCTACACCGGGCGTATCGACGGCGTTCTGGGCATGGGCACCATTGCCGCGCTGAAGGCGATCAACAACAACGACGCGCTGATCGATCGCATCTGTGATGCACGAATGAACTTCCTGCGCCACCTCGGGACGTTCCCGACCTTTGGCAAGGGCTGGACGGCACGCGTTGCCGAGGTCCGGGCGATCGGTAAGGCCTGGGCCACGGGCGAAACACCGCAGGCGGCAAGCTTTGTCGACGGCGGCCAGGCAAAGGCGGTGGTCGAGGACGCCAAGGCCGCGCCCTCGACTGCACCAGCCGACGCGGCGATCGGCGGCGGCGGCGCTGGTCTCGGCGTCTCAGGCACGCTGCAGGGTCTTCAAGAGCAGCTTTCCCCACTGTCCTACGCCAGCGAGTGGATCACCAAGATTGTCGTCATCCTGGCCTTGGTCAGCGCGCTGCTGATCTTCGGCGGCGCTGCCTATCGCTGGTACACCAACCGCAAGGCAAGGCACCTTGCTGAAGCGCTCGGGACGGTGCCGGCATGAGCGCGCCCATGAAACCCTTGATCGCCTTCCTGCTGGGCGCTGCGGCCGGCGCCGTGGGGCCCGCCGCGGTCGAAGGCATCATCTTCTTTTGGTGGCTCGGCCTATGAGCTTGCTTATCACCTTCATTGTCGACCGGCTTGGCGTCTCGCGCCTGGTCGGGGGTGTCATCGGCTGGGCGGTCATCGTCTTGATCGCCTCGGGCGCGGTGCTCGGGGTCTACGAATGCGTCAAACACAAGGGCGCCGACGAGGTCCGCGCAAAGATCGAGAAGGACAATCAGGATGCGATCCGCAAAGGCATTGATGCCAGCCGGAATTTTGATGACTGCAATTCTGCTGGCGGGTTGTGGGACTTCCGGCGTGAGCGGTGTTCCAGCCCTCCGGGCAGCGATCGGTAGCAGCCTGGCCGGGGCCAAGGGCAAGACCGTCGAGGATCAGAACAAGATTGATCGCACGATGGCGCCGGGGTGCGCCGTCAAGCTCTACACGGCCGCCGAGTGCGACCGCCACACCAAGGCCAGCGCCGCGCGCCGTGCCGAACTGAACTAGCGGGCGAACATGGCAACTTTGGCGAACAAGAGCCTGGAAATGATGATCGGCGGGCTCCTGGAAGCCACGCAGAACATGCAGCGGGATATCACGGAGATCCGACGCGATATCAAGGACAGCGATTCCCGTGCCGCCCTCAGCTATGAGCAATCCGAGCAGCGTGCGGCCGCCAGCCGGTCCAAGATGTACGCCAAAACCGACGAGCTGGTAGACCGCGTGGCGGCCACAGAAACCGCTGTCAGCAAGCTCAATGATGATATGACGGGGGTGAAGGCGGTCACTGCCGAGGTGACGCGCTGGAAGCTGATGGGGCTTGGCGCCTTGGGCGTCACGGGGATGGCGGCGGCCGCGCTGGCCTCGCTGGTTACGGCCTACTGGGCCGACATCTGGCGGGTGCTGAGGGGTGGTTGAACCAGGGGCAACTCGTTTTCATTGGACGAGAGCGCGAATCTTTCATAAAGCACTTTTGTGATCTCTTCGGCGACGATGGGGATCAATGGGCGGGGAACATGGTTTCATACAAGCGACCACCGATCATCGAAGCGATCGTAGAGTTCGCGTTTGTGTCGCCTATTTCTTTTGAAATCGTAGAGCGAGCTACAGACCGAATAAAGCGTTTGTACAAATTCGACGAAACAGAGGAAATGTTCGAAAACACTGTCGATACAGGTTCCCGAACGTCGAAGCTCAACTACTCGAAACAAGGTCGCAAGCTTTCCAGCGAGGACCGCACGCATTTCACAATCATTCGACGCAACAGCCTCGTCTTTTCTGAAGTGCCCCCTTACCTGGGGTGGCCCGCATTTATCGAACGGATACGCCGCGATGTGGGCCAGGTGAGAAAAGATCGTGCCATTCCTCCAGCGGGTCGGATTGGAATGCGTTACGTCAATCGGATCGACGTCTCGCATCGGGCACACCCTAATCCTCAGGTTGAGAATTTTTTGAAATTCGTGCCGAGCGCTCCTAATTTGGGGGGGAGAGTGTCAACTGCCTACATGCTAAGAACTGAATATCCGCAGACCGCCGATTTTCCTTTCGAGCTCAAAGTGACTTCGGCAACGGTTGAGGCACCTTTGGTGCACACGAGTTCCTTCCTGTTGGACCTGGACGTGATTTCGACGTCGCCGCCCAGGGACGAGCCAGGGATTTGGAACTTGGTCGAGGCGATGAAGAAAGAGGAAGATTCCATCTTCGAATCGTCGATAACCGAAGCAGCCCGAGAATTGTTTAGAGTATAATCTTATGTTACTAGAATTAGACAGACACGGGGGCAATGCAGCGCAAGTCGATAGCGCTGTGAATGCCATAAGGTCGAGGCAGTCCCTTTCAACCGTTCAGAAAACTTCTCCGAATACATTTTTGGTGCAGACGGATGTTGATTTGAAGCTTTTCAACACACTCTCTGCGTTCAAAATCTACACAAACCAAATATCGATGCACTTGGCTGACGGATGGCGGCAGCGGATATTCGCACTGCTCGACGAGCTATATGAAGCGGATAGCTGGGATACGGAGGATAAAGTCACTGAACTGCCCGCTTTTAAAACTTTCATTAAGGTGATTCTGGAGTTAAAGCCGACCCGATTGCCAGGCATAGGGATATCCAGTGGCGGTTCTTTAGTTGCAGCTTGGTATTTCGGCGACGACCGCCTTACTATTGTTTGCGACGCGGAGGACAAGGTTAGCTTCATACTATCAGCTACGGTCGACGGTGAGATAGAATCTGCAAGCGTAAAAACGAAGGCCTCAAGGATTCTCGAGTCGCTTGGGCCATTCCACCCGGAGCGTTGGCTGGCTGCATGAAGTCCGACAAAATAGCCGATGATCACACGGTAGTTCGGAAGATACCGAAGAGCCGACTGACAGTGGACTTCCTGACCGGGGAACCCGTCCCGCTGCCTCAAGCATTCGAGTTAAGGCCGGATGAAGAATATCTGTCCGCCAGCTGGCTGGAGTTCCACGGCGAGGCCCGCAATGTTTGCATCGAGAAAACGGTTCATACTCTTCGACGGTGTGTGAGTATAAAGCCCAAAGACAAATGCGGCTTTGCTATGGGGAACGTGGGCGCGATAAAGGAAACTTGCAAGGCGTTCAAAAAGGCCGTTCGCATTGTGCACGAGAGGACGAAAAACAATCCGGCATATGCGGCAGTTCGCCAGATCGCGCCTAACAATCTCGAATTGATGGAAGCGTTAGCCAAAGGGGCATGGCGGTCCGTAGTCTTGAACGCTGATATCCCCGAGCAAACCCTACCAAAACCGGACCAGGCTAAACTTTTGCATTAAGTCGTCGCCGTCCGCGCAGCCGCAACCAACACCACCGCCGCTGGTTGACCCATGCTGGTTGATCCCAGAACGCTCCAGACCCCTGCCGCCCACCGCGTTAATCGGCGTTGTCCACACTGCTCAATCAGCAACACCCAACAGCGTCGAACGGGGGCGAACCCTGTCAGTAGAGCAAGTCGGCGTACTGAAACGCAAACACTTTCCCGCTGGTCTCGTCGGTAACCTCAAGGAAGTAGTCTCCCGTCCGGTGAAGTGTCAAAGGTCGACCAGTAGTGCCTTCGGCTGCACGGAAAGAGGTCGGCGCTTCTGCGCGATACTCGGCTATCACCGGCCCAGCCAGAACTCCCGTATTTGATACGCCACGGCGAGCCCGAAGCGATCGAATCATCTATTAGATAGATCTAACATTTCCCTTTTGGCGAGGCGGGGTGTACTTTGGTTACCGCGGGGTGATCCTAGGGACCTACACTGCCCGCTGCCGAAAGGTGGCGGGCTTTTTTGATTTATGAGCGGAACCTAAAATCCAGCAGCAAGTTCAATAACGTTTTCAGCGCGCGCTGTTGGAGGGGGCAAGCATGCTCGGCGTTATTCGCATCGCTGTTGTCGAAGATCATCCGCTCTTTCGCGAAGGCGTGACACGCAGCCTGTCGGAGATCGGAGGCTTCGAGGTGGTTGGCCAAGGCGCCACGGCGCAAGATGCCGAACGCCTCGCCTCGACGGTGCGACCCGACATATTGCTGCTCGACATCTCTTTGCCGGGCGGCGGTCTGGCGGCGGCTGTGAGCATCCTCGCCAACCATCCCACCCAGAAGATTGTCATGCTGACCGTATCGGAGGCCAATGCCGATGTAGCCAATGCCCTGAATGCAGGGGTGCGCGGCTATGTCCTCAAAGGGGTAGGGTCGCGCGGGCTCGCCGACATCCTGCGCAACGTAGCGGCCGGCGAGACCTACCTCACGCCAACTCTATCGGCACGGCTGCTCTCGGATCTCCGGTCCCCTGCCAACGGCATAGCTGACCGGCTGCGGCAGATGACCGAAAGGCAAACGGAAATCCTGCGGCTAGTGGCGGAGGGGCTGAGCAACAAGGAGGTCGCACGACGCCTGAACCTCCACGAGAAGACAATCAAGCACCACATGACCAGGGTTATGTCAAAACTAAGTGTGCGAAACCGCACCGAGGCGGCGCTCGTGATGAGTGATTTTCTCGACCGGTCCCCTCAACCAAATCTTTGAGTGTAGCAAAGAGCGGAAATTAAAGCCGCGCGGATTTTAGGCCTTATGTTTGGCGGCTCTGTATTCTGCATCCCACGGCATCAAAGTCGGGCTTGTAGCCGCCGGCTCGGTAGGCCTCCTGCGTAATGAAGCTGGCTTTGTTACGCTCCATGATGCAGACAAACGGCGGAATTCCTGGGCACTTGTAAAGGCCTGTTTCGGTCGTCTTGTCGGTCATTCGGGCTCCTTTAGGTGAGTTTGAAGGCGGTCCTTTGGTGAAGAGCTCGGGCCGACAAGAGGACCAATTTCGGCGCGCCATGAAGGGCAACACCCACCGCACGTCTCAACTATCAGCAGCAGCTAATGTTCCATCAAGCTCCCGGAACCTAGCCGAGCTGCCAACGTTTTAGACACGGTGCAACTAAGGAGGCCAACGCCATGGGGCCGCCTCAGCACCGACGAAAGTCCAATGCCGAAGCGCAAAGGTCTGACCCGTGAAACAACGCAGCCCTTCCGGCATTTGGAGTGTGACCGTCGATCAACAGTCCCTTCATCGACGGCTGATTGATTACCCGCCACGGCTCGCTTGGCGTGGCGGGTAATCATCATGGAGAGCGCATGCAGCCTGGTGAGATCATTGCAACGCGTTCGCAACGGGGTTTGCCGGCCTGGCGCCATCGTCAAGAATTAGGGGAACCTAATTTGCTGCCGCCCATGAATGATAATCAGCCTCCCAACAGGCTGGTACACGAGCCGTCGCCGGGGTGGCAGAGCCCAGGTGTGCTTCTCGCAGCCGCTGCTCTGGTCTCATCCTTATGCGCCCTGCTACTGGCATCTTGGATATCAGGCTGACCGCTCGGCGCGCCTACCTTCCAACGCTGGCTAAGCTTTAATGCTGGGCGCCGGCGGGATCCTCGTCGAACTCAATGTCAGCTTGTCGACGGTCTTTACAATGGCGGTGGCCAAGGCGGCCGCCTCATGCATGAGCTCCGGCCCATAAAGACCGTTCACCGCTTCCTCGCTCGGAAGAACGCCAGGCGGACAATGATCCTCGATTGTTCGCCGGATCAGCGTTAGCGCCGCTCTGCACTCTTCTGTGTCTATCGTCGGCATGCACTGAAACATGCAGGATGGCTAAAATGTTCCGGAACCATTTTAGCGCGCGCTAATTGAATCGCACTATGCGAGTCGGCGCATGCCTCTGAAGTTCATCAAGCCCATGGAGCCCGAGCTGGTCGACACGCCACCGCAGGGCGACGAATGGCTCCATGAGATCAATTCGACGGGTATCGCACCCAAATTATCAAGGATGAAAACGGAATCCGGCTGTTCACCAAGAATGGTTACGACTGGACCGGCCGCTACATCGAACTTGCCGGAGAGGCGGAGGCGATCGAGGCCGAAAGTTTCATCATCGATGGCGAGACTATCACGGTCGACGAGGCCGGACGGTCCGACTTCCACGCCCTGCAATCAGCCGTTACCCGCCGTAAGCCGTCGCGCGACCTGTATTTGGTGGCGTTCGATCTCCTGCACCTGAACGGGCACGATCTGCGCAACATGCCGGTGGAAGACCGCCGCGAGATCCTGCAGGCATTGATACCAGCCGTCGGCCGCATTCAGGTCAGCAAAGCTATGCCCGGCACTGGCGATGCGGTTTATCACCTAGTCGACAGGGCAGGGCTGGAGGGCATGGTCTCAAAGCGCAAGGACAGCGTCTATCGCAGCGGGCCGACGATGAACTGGCGCAAGATCAAGTGCTATGCCGAAAAGGAAATGGACATCATTGGCGTGCAGCGCGAGGCCGGAAAGCCCGCGATGGTGCTCATGGCCGACAAGGGTCGCTATGCTGGCGGCGCGTTCGTTGCCTTTAAAGCCGATAAGCGTCAGCGACTATGGGATCGCGTGCAAGGGAAGGTCGGGGGACCAGTGCCGATCGGTCTAAAGAAAAAAAAGGCCGAATGGCTAAAGCCTGGTCTCGTCGGCCGCGTCAGGTTCCTGAAGGGCGAGGAAAGGCTCCGCCATGCCAAGCTGCTCGATTTCCGGGATAAGCAATAGACAGCGCTTGCCAGCCCAAAGCAGATGAGGAAATAATCCTTCCGTTGCGGCGATCACCCTCTGACGGAGTTCGCTACCATGGCTAGGTCAAAACCCTCAAAGCAATTATCGCAAGCTGAAATCGAGCGCTTTCTGTCGGCGGCGGAAGCGCTGCACCTGAGCATCGTCAAACCCTTCATATCGCCGCATTGCGACCACTACAGGCAGACGCGCGTCTTGCACGAGGTGCTGTTGAATACGGTGCGGCAAGTCACCGGGAAGGAAGTTGAGTTCATCCGGTGGAACACTACTGGGCCAGTTCGATCGCCTACGGCTGCATAGCGCCTCACTTCCTCCGTACGACCATTCCAGCAGATCGGCGTCAACGCCGCTTCGTCTCATTGTGTGACTTTCCGTCACAACCGGCATACCATCTCTGGCTGCCACGAAGGGACGAGCGAATATGGCCTTTACTGTCATCTGGTATGGACGACAGGGCATCGTCGACAAGGAAATGTTCGACGCCGAGAAAACGGCAAAGGATCATGCAATCTCCATGTTTCAGACCCGGAAGGGCGACGATGGAATCGTGTCCGTTGAAGTTAGAAAGGATAACGGCACTGTCGTTTTTAGCCATGCGGAGAACTAGACAAAAAGGAGCAGGCTTATGTCGATCAGCGATGAACTGCAGGAGCTTTGGGACATCTACGTCGCGGCATACCGCGCCGGGGATGCTGCCGGTTGCGCGTCCATATTTACCGATGACGCGGAAATGCATTCTCCGTATGCACCGCCAGCACGCGGCCGCGCGGAAATAGAGGCGCTGCATGCCATCTGGACCCAGCACGTTGCCCCCGACAAAACACTTGCTGTGATCGAGGCAGGAGGCTCCGGGGATCTGGCCTGGTCTCTTGCTGCCTACTCGGAAGGTGAAGCGACCGGAAACGGAACTTCGCTTAGCGTCTTTGAGCACCAGGCTGGCGGAGGTTGGTTGATCCGCATGTGCAGCTTGAACAGCAGCGACCAGGCAGAATGACCGACCATGCCTCAGATGACGTTAGCCGCTCTAACGGCTAATCAGAAACAGCATGAGAGATCCGACCGCGACAAGTGGCGTAAATCCAGAATGTCACTAGAGCGAGGTATTTTTTCCCGACGGTGAGCGATGGTTCCCTACCTTCGCGAATGGCCCTCAAGACATGGGCATAGACGTTGGCGACCACAGAGAAGTTGATCCATGCTAGGCCACCGGCCACAAGCGTCGTGGCAACGCCTTAGATGAGCAACGGGCCGCACGCCTGATATAGCCGAGCCGTTGCCGCTCCTGCCTGCGAGATTGCTATACTCATATTGTCTTTCAAGAGCTCCCATCCGCAACTCCTTGTGGAGCTGGTACTGGGTTTCGACAGGGATCGGCGACGTTCGCAAAGCGGCTTGGACGGACTTTGGACCGGGGCGCCTCATTTCTTCAGCCTCACGCCCGCGCCGTCCCCGTTGGCGTCGATGAACACCACGCCGGCATCCTCGAATGTTCTCCGAAGTAAATCGAGTGTCGCATGTTGCGGCTCTGACCGGCCTGCCTCGAAATTGCGGATAGTGGCATTCCCTATCTTAGACGCGTCTGCAAGCTCCTGCTGAGACCAGTCAAGAAGAGCGCGAGCCGCGCGGCATTGGGCTGAGTTCATCATCAAGGCACCTTATCACTGGGTAGCGTGTTCCGCTAGCCATAGCGAAAAACGCTTGCATTAGTATTAACAGGCGCATATCGTTATCTATAGCGAAAATCGCTATCAAGGGAGATACAGCACATGCCGAACACCTCTGTTCGGGCAGCCGCCGAAGGTATGCCCATTTTACAGCCCTTTGGATTTACCGGAGAGAAACCATGATAAAAATCTCGCGAGGATTTCCCCAACTTCGCCGTCTGTTCGGATCGTCCCAGCGTCACGACTCAGTGAGCATTGAAGGGCGGGCAACACCCCCCACAATCGAAGCAGGGACATCAATCATGAACCAGCACCTCAACCGCCGAAAAGTTTTCGCCTCAGCGGCCGCCGCCGCCGGGGCGGTGGTCGCACTCGATCAAGCTTCCGCTAACGCGACCGGCACACCGGAAGAAAGGCCACTCGAAAAGGTACACCGGTTGGCAGGGGAACTGTCGAAGGCGATGGACGGTTGGATGGAGGATATTGGCGGTGACTACGACGCTTTCGTCGCTGAAATCTGGTCGGCAAAGTCGGGCAAGGGCCTTGGCTTTCGCCACAACCTGGGCGGCTGGACACCCGACGAAAAGATCCTAGAGCTCGAAGCTGCTTTCCATTCGGAATGGGCAAAGCTAAGAGCCCTTGAGCCAGAGCTGAATGCGGCCGAACTTCGCTATTACGATCTAAAAGTTAAGCCACCCGTCATGGGCGAAATGACGCCTGAGGAAGACGACAGGCTTCGCAACACCACTGTTGCTGACCTCGCGAAACTGCCGCCGAGCCGCGCCAGCGTCGAATATACCGAAGCCCTACGAGCCTATGAGAAGGCGGATGCTGCCGCCCGTCGTAAGTCGGGATATGGCAAGCTCGACCGCGCATACGCCAAACAGATGCACATAACAGGAGAGTCGGCCGACGCCGTTTTCCGCCACCCTGCAAAATCGATCGCAGGGATGGCAGCCAAGGAGCGAGTGCACCGCGTGTGGGAGTTCGATGATTTCAGCTACATCATGAAAGACATCGTCAACATAGGCGGCGACCCGGCCCTCATACCTACTGGCCGGGGTAGCTATGTGCCTGCAGGCTCGATTTCACTGGCTGAACTCCTACGCCGCTATGACATGGCGCCGGACCACACGATGAGCCGGGAGGTGAAGGCCGCCTAGCGTAAACTTCGCATCAACGCTCCTTGACCCGCTGCCTCACGGTGGCGGGCCTTTCTATTCTTTGTGTTGAACGATGTAGCTATTGCTGATGGCTTTATTCCCAACGCCCCGCGTGACAACAACGGTGGTGTACCCGGCGGGCAGTGAACCGGTGACCACCTCGTCGAAAGGTTGGCATCTTCCGACGATTTCTCCGTTTGGCGCACCTGCCAGCCTGTCTTTCAGAGATGCCCGACACGCGTCGAACGACGCATATGTGGTCGGCGCGGCCTCAATGGGCTTGCAGACGGCAGCCTGGCCTGGGCTGCAAGAGAGTAAAAGCATTACTGCTGCGGTTGCCGGGTCCATTCTCGAAGCTCCACTGAGGCGAGCCTCAACGCGCATCGACAGCCTTTGTTGCGCAGGCGCCCGGCGGCGGCTCGCCGCCGAGAGGAGGCGGGCTAACGAGGCAAGTATCGTCCAACCTGCCCGTATGGCGACCACGGAGGCTCGTCCTTAAGCTGAATTGCTTTGTAGCGCTCCTTCAATTGATCCCGAATATCCCATACTGCGTCGATCACCTCATAGACATCGTTGGTATGGCCGATCGGCCCGAGGACGATCCTTTTGGCGATGAGGTTTCCTTCCAAGTTGAAGAAAAAGTCGGTCCGAAAACGCTTCTGCCCGCTCTGAACAATCCAGGCCAATGCCGCTTGCTCGGCAGGACTCAAGACTTCCAGATTCCTGAGGGCTTCCTGATTTACATGTCCCCATTCGTTCTCGCGCTCCCTAACCGCCTGCCGTTTCTCCGATCCCGATGTTGCCTTGCCCACGAAATAAGCTCCAAGGGATACCAACAAAATGGATCCTCCGAAGATCGCAGCAAGCGCGGCAATGGCGACCCACGCTGGATCGAGTTGTGCGAACGGTCCGACGGCAAATGCGTTAAGGACGAGGATGAATGCGCCCGCGAATAGCCAGGTCCAACCCTGCCTGGGAGTGAGGCCTAGGACTGATTGCAAAAGGCCGACCAGTTGCTCCACTTACCCCCCCTTCATGTCGCGTCCATGTCGCGCGGACTAGCCGATACTCGCAGGAAACCCTTGGAAATCAACGGTAGCGGATTGCAACATGTTGCAACATCAGATCGGCCACCCAGAAGCAGATGGCTGCATCTAAGTGGCTGATTTAATTAGGAGAAATTTGGTAGCGGGAGAGGGACTTGAACCCCCGACCCCAGGATTATGATTCCCGTGCTCTAACCAACTGAGCTACCCCGCCAAGGCGGCGAAAGGCCCGAAATCCGCCTCAAATCGAAAGGCATGTCGGGGGCGTTCGCCAAGGTCGCGCGGATATAAGGTTGGGAGGGTGAGCCTGTCAAGCTTCGAAGCAACCGGCTTGCCGGCTTATCGTCATTATCGAAAAGCTTTGCCATGCGGACATTTGGTTGCCGCCGCCGGGGTTGAGTTCGAAGGGGCACGTCGCTATGTCTCGGCCACGAGTTTTTAGAGTTTGAAACAGATGAAGCCGCGCATAGCAGTCCTCGGTTGCGGATACTGGGGCAGCAACCACATCCGCACTCTCAAGGCGCTCGGCGCGCTGTACGCGGTCTCCGACACCAACCGGGCCCGCGCAGAAGGCTTCGCCAGCGAGCAGGACTGCCTGGCGATCGAGCCTGACCAGTTGTTCGTGCGTGACGATATCGACGCCATCGTCATGGCGCTGCCGCCGCAATTCCATGCCGACCTTGCCGTGCGTGCCGTGGCGGCCGGCAAGGACGTGCTGGTGGAAAAGCCGATCGCTCTGACTGTGGCGGATGCCGAGCGTGCGGTGCAGGCGGCCAAGGACAATGGCCGCGTCTTCATGGTCGGCCATGTCCTGCGGTTCCACCCTGCCTTCGAGACGCTGAAAGGGCTGATCGACAAGGGCGAGCTCGGCGAAGTCCGCTACATCCACTCGCACCGGCTCGGCCTCGGCAAGTTCCACACAGAGAACGACGCGCTGTGGGACCTGGCGCCGCACGATCTGTCGATGATCCTGGCGATCACCGGCACAGAGCCGATCGAGGTGCGCGGCGAGGGGGCCGCCCTGCTCGACAATCTCAGCGACTTCGCGCATCTGCACATGCGCTTCCCCAACGGCCTGCGCAGCCATCTCTTCACCTCGCGTCTCAATCCCTATCGGGAGCGGCGGCTGACCGTGGTCGGCACCAAGGCGATGGCGGTGTTCGACGATGTCGAGCCATGGGAACGCAAGCTTGCCGTCTACCGCCATGCAGTGTGGCAGGACAGCGGCCAATGGGCCTTCACCACCAATGAACCATCCTATGTCGCGGTTGCCCAGGGCATGCCGCTGACACGCGAGCTGGAGCATTTCATCCAGTGCATCGAGACGCGTGCCGAACCGCGTACCAGCGGCGAGGAAGCGATCAGGGTGCTGCGCATCCTGACCGCCGGCACGGTCACCCACACTAAGTCGAATTCCTGAAGCGCGGATTATTTATTCGGCGGGAATCTTATTCGGCGGGAATCTTATTCGGCAGGTATCTTATTCGGCAGGTATCTTATTCGGCAGGTATCTGGGCCGGCCTGGCGGCAAGCCGGGTCAGCATCGCCTCGGCCTCAGCGCCACGCTCCGAACGCTCGATGAAGCCGCCGCCGAACACGCGAGCTTCGTTGCCGTCATCGGAGTAGAGCACGCAGGCCTGGCCCGGCGCGATGCCGGATTCGCCGTCGACCAGTTCCACCCATGTGGCACCGGCACGATGATGCAGCACGGCCGGGCGCGGCGGCCGCGTCGAGCGGACCTTGGCGAACAGCTCCAGGCCGCCTGCAGGGACGTCTGTGAGCGGTCCGTCGCCCAGCCAGTTCATATTGCGCAGATAGATCTTGTGCGTCTCCAGCGCCTCGCGCGGGCCAACCACGACGCGAGCGCGGTCGGCATCGAGGTGGACGACGTAAAGCGGCTCGCCGGAAGCGATGCCGATGCCGCGGCGCTGGCCGATCGTGTAGCGCAGGATGCCCTCATGGCGGCCGAGCACGCGGCCGTCGATGTGGACGATGTCGCCCGGATTGGCCGCGGTTGGCTTCAGCTTGGCGATGATGTCGGAATACTTGCCCTGCGGCACGAAGCAGATGTCCTGGCTGTCCTGCTTGGCGGCAACCGCCAGCCCCATCTCCTCGGCAATGGCGCGAACCTGAGGCTTCGACAGGCCGCCAAGGGGAAAGCGCAGATAATCGATCTGTGCCTGCGTGGTGGCGAACAGGAAATAACTCTGGTCACGGTCGGCGTCGACCGGCCTGTAGAGCGCGCGGTGGGCGCCGTTGGCGCCGGAACGGATGTAGTGGCCGGTGGCCAGCGCGTCGGCGCCGAGCTCCTTGGCGGTGGCCAGGAGGTCGGCGAACTTCACCGTCTGATTGCAGGAAACGCACGGGATCGGTGTCTCGCCGGCGACATAGCTCTCGGCGAAGGGATCGATGACCGCCTTGCGGAAGCGTTCCTCGTAGTCGAGCACATAATGGGGGATGCCGAGCGTCTCGGAGACACGGCGGGCATCGTCGATGTCCTGCCCGGCGCAGCATGAGCCGGCCCGGTGCGTCGCCGCGCCGTGGTCGTAGAGCTGCAAGGTGACGCCGACGACGTCGTAGCCCTCGCGTTTCAGCAGGCCTGCGACGACAGAGGAATCGACGCCGCCCGACATGGCGACGACGATGCGGGTGTTTTCGGGACGTCCGGGAAGATTGAGACTGTTCATGATGCTTTCGTTCTGCGCGGCGCCTCAATGCCAATGTCGAGAATATAGGTCAAGCTTTACCGGCGCGCCAGCGTGCAGGGCGATTCACCGGTTGCGGCCGATCTCCGCCAGGGGATGCATTTTCCCCGGCAAATCAGCGTTTGCGGGCAGATGTTTCAAATGCCGGCGAAAAGACTAACGCGGCGTTCATGATCCTTACCTAGTCATTAGGGTCTGCTTAGGCAATTTTTAAAGCTGTGGCGGTAACGTGGCGGGGATTGGGTCTTTGAGTTTTTTGTAGAGAGTACGATGACCGATCTGGTTAGACCGAGAGTCAAATATGTTATCGGGCCTGACGGCAGCCCTCTTACGATTGCCGATCTGCCGCCGACCAATACACGTCGCTGGGTTATCCGGCGTAAGGCGGAAGTGGTTGCGGCCGTGCGCGGCGGGCTTTTGAGCCTGGACGAGGCATGCCAACGCTACAAGCTCACCACCGAGGAATTCCTGTCCTGGCAGGCGTCGATCGACGAATATGGCCTTGCCGGGCTGCGCACGACACGCATCCAGCAATACCGGCACTGACATTGCGAATTTAGACGAAGGGCGCGGCTAACCCCGCGCCCTTCTGTTTTCACCGTTCCCGCTCAGAGCGATAGCACAACCTTGCCGATCGGCTTGGTGGCGAGGAAGGCGTGAGCGGCCCCCGCCTGGTCCAGCGGGAAGCTCTTCGCCACATGGACGGCGAGCTTGTTGGCATCGATCAACCGAGCCAGTTCCACCAGGCCCTCCCTGTCGGGAACGACGGACATACGCTCGACCCGAATGTCTCGCGCGCCGGCCTGGGTCCTGGTGTTGTCGCCGACATCGAGCAATGACACCAAAACGCCGCCACGCCTGAGCACCTTCAGCGAGCGTTGGGCGTGGTCGCCGCCCATTGGATCCAGCACCAGATCGATGTCGCGAACCTGATCGGTGAAATCGCCCTTGGTGTAGTCGATGACCTCGTCGGCGCCGAGTTCGCGGACGAAATCGAGCTTGCCCGGGCTGACCGTGGCGACAACGTAGGCGCCGCGCGCCCTGGCGATCTGCACCGCCAGATGACCGACGCCGCCGGCTCCCGCATGGACCAATATGCGCTGCCCCGATTTCAGCCCGCCGTGGCGAACAAGCCCTTGCCAGGCGGTGAGGCCGGCCAGCGGCAAGGCGCCTGCCTTGAGGTGGTCCGCGCTCTTCGGCTTCAGTGCGATTTGATCGGCAGGCACGGCAGCCAGCTCGGCATAGGCCGCCGCCTGCTTGGGGAAGCGCGGCATGCCGAACACCTCGTCGCCGATCTTGAAGCCGGTGACGCCGGCGCCGAGTGCTTCGACAGTTCCCGAGATATCCCAACCCAGGATGTAAGGCGGCTCGCCGAGCAAGGGGTAGTAGCCGGCACGGACGGCGCCGTCGACCGGATTGATGCCTGCGGCCTTGACGCGGACCAGCACTTCGCCGGCCTCTGGCGTGGGATCCGGCTGATCGGCGATGACAAGGACGTCGGGTCCGCCGACGGAATTCTGGATAACGGCACGCATTGAGATGTCTCCTGCTTGGTTGGTGCCACTATCATTTGGATAGTAATATCCCCTTGTCCAGTATGTACCTTCCTGATATATACGCACCTCATGGATAGTGAAGATGATTGCGGTTTCGGCTATGACGCGTTCCGGCGAACGTGCCCTTCGCACACCGTGCTGGAGATGCTGGCCAGCAAATGGGTGTATCTGGTGGTTTGCGCGCTACGCAAAGGCCGGCTGCGCAATGGCGAGCTTGCCCGAAAGCTCGAGGGCATCACGCCGAAGATGCTGACGCAGACGCTGCGGGTACTCGAGCGCGACGGCCTGGTGCGGCGCGAGATTTTCCCGGTCATTCCGCCGCGCGTCGAATATGAATTGACCGAGCTCGGCCAGAACCTGGCGGGGCTGCTTACCCAGATCAGGTCATGGGCGGAGCAGCATGCGCCGGATATCAAGGATGCCCGTGCAAGGGCAATTGCCGAAGAGTGAAGGGGATTGGGCCGCGTAGGGCGGGTTCATTTTTCCCGCCGGAGCCGCAAGCCGCGACAATGCGCCAGCCTGATGGCGAGCGTTGGTGCGGCAAACCGCCAGGTCTTAGCCGATCATGGCGCTGCGGCCACCGACTTCGGCTTCGCGGATCTTCGTGTCGCGCGATTCCAGCATTTCCGCCTTGGAAAGCTCCGCTTCAGCTTCGCCGAGTAATGATTCGGCGGCGCTTCGCTGCTGGGCGAGGTCGCTTTGGGAATTCCTGAGGTTGTCGCGGCGCAGGCGAGCCGCCTTGGCGAAGGTCGGATAGGCGAAATGGTTGATGTCTGTGATGCCGGCCTTCTTTTCCTCGGCGGTGATCTGAAGCTCCAGCTCGACGGCCATGCGTTCGAACTCGGCGATCATCATGTCGAGCTGCAGCAGCTGCCGCCGCTTCTCATTCACCTGAAACTGTTTCAGCCGAACGAGGTTTTCACGTGACTTCATGATTCGGTACTCCCGGAAACGCACACCCGCACTTATCGTCCAAACCACCTGGAAACGCCCAGGCCGCACCCGTGTCCACCGCCTTTCCCCGAACTATGGGAAACAAAACCCTAAAGTTTTTTGCCGGCGGTAACCATTCGTTTACGGGCATTGTTAATCATACGGGTCAGGACTTAAGGCCGGGTAAAAATTCCGGCCACCGATGCGGAAGCGACGTCGATGAGTCCCTGGAGTCGCTTAGTCCGGGTTTTTAATGTGTTGCATTAGGAATTTGGTTCTGAGATTCGTTATTAGATTCAAGAGGGTGTAGAAAGAGGTTAAAAAATCTGGTACCGTCATGGACGGGAAATTAGGATTTGTTAACCATTCAATGGCAGCCTCTGCACAAGGCAACCACTGCTCCGGGCCCGGACGGGTCGTGAAATGGTCCGGCAGCAGAAAAGGGGAATGAAATGCGTGTTCTGCTGATAGAAGATGACAGTGCAACCGCACAAAGCATCGAACTGATGCTGAAATCGGAAAGTTTCAACGTCTACACGACCGATCTCGGTGAAGAGGGCGTCGATCTAGGCAAGCTCTACGACTACGATATCATTCTCCTCGATCTCAACCTGCCCGATATGTCGGGCTACGAGGTCTTGCGAACGCTTCGCCTTTCCAAGGTCAAAACACCTATTCTCATCCTCTCCGGCATGGCCGGCATCGAGGACAAGGTGCGCGGCCTCGGCTTCGGCGCGGACGACTACATGACCAAGCCGTTCCACAAGGATGAGCTGGTTGCCCGCATTCATGCCATCGTGCGGCGCTCCAAGGGCCACGCCCAGTCGGTCATCACCACCGGCGACCTGGTGGTCAACCTAGATGCCAAGACCGTCGAAGTCGGCGGCCAGCGCGTGCACCTGACCGGCAAGGAATACCAGATGCTGGAGTTGCTTTCGCTGCGCAAAGGCACCACGCTGACCAAGGAAATGTTCCTCAACCACCTCTATGGCGGCATGGACGAGCCTGAGTTGAAGATCATCGACGTCTTCATCTGCAAGCTGCGCAAAAAGCTCGACGCGGCATCGGGCGGTCAGAACTACATTGAAACGGTCTGGGGGCGCGGCTATGTGCTGCGCGAACCGGAAGACATTCGCGTCAGCGCCTGAGCGACGAATCGCTCGAATCTTTTCCATAAAAAACCCGGCTTCGGCCGGGTTTTTGCATGACGGCTGGTAAGGGTCTGTTTTGGGCTGCTGAGCAGGAAACCGTCACGCACTTTTTCTGGAATTGCTCAAGGGTACCGAATCAGGTGCGCTCTTCAAGGTGCGAAAGCGCTCGAGCAGCTGCGGGCGGTTGAACGGCTTCAAGAGATAGCCCTGGGCGCCGGCGCGCTTGGCCCGCATGATCGAAGCAATATCGAGCTCGACCAGGGAAATCAGGATCTGCGGCCTTATCGGGCTCTCCATGGCGCGGACGCGACGGATGAGATCGACCGCCGGTACGTCAGGCAAGGCGCCATCGACGACGATGATGTCGGGCATATCGGCGGCGCACATCTCCAGCGCGTCAAGTCCGCTGGCGGCCTCGATGACAATCATTTCGGAGCCGCCCAGGATGCGTTTTGCAACCTTCCTGATGACGCTTGAATCGTCGACGAACATGCAGCGTTTCATTTCCGGGTCCTCTTTGCCTTCTGGCAGTCCGGTAGCGTCGGGGGCATCCAGGACGCACCATAGGCCAATCTGGTAAAGAAGCCGAAAAGGCGTTAGGTAAAATTTTTACAAAGATAGGCAGGTGCCTACTTTTATTCGCGAATGCTTTGGCGCTGCCTGGACGACCAGACGCATCTCAAGTCGATGAGCTGGAATTACAGATTTCAATGTAGAAATACTTCGCTTTATCGGCTGCGCAATCAGGCCGCAGAAAGCACGATTTCTTCCGGCGTCGCGTGGATCGATATCGTCATGCCGGCTTCGCGCGCCAGAAGCAGCGTGTAGTAGGGCTGCACGGAATGCGCGTCGATCGGCTCCTCCGGCTTGTGGCCGGAATGCAGTTCGAGAAATTTCGGCGGCACACGCAGCATCGGGCCAGCCGACGCAAGCGCGAAACGCGGTTCGGTCTCGAGGTTTTCCAGCGTCACGGAAAGCTTGCCGCCGCGCGGAATGGCGGCATTGGCGACGAGGATCAGGTTGAGCAGCAGCTTGACCTTGTTCTTGGGCAGCAACGCGCGGGGCCCGTTCCAGGTCAGTTCCGGCTTTTCGTTCTTGAGGAAGGCGATGGCGACCGCTTCGGCATCGCCGGTATCGATCAACATGCCGGCCGAGCCGGCGGCACCGAAGGCGATGCGGGCGAACTGCAGGCGGGCCGAAGCGTTGCGGGCGCTCTGGCGGATCAGCTTCATGGCGTCTTCGTCGGCGCCGCCTTCATCAAGCAATTCGAGCCCGTTGTTGATCGCGCCGACCGGCGAGATGATATCGTGGCAGACCCGGCTGCACAAAAGCGCTGCCAGATCGGGTGCGGAAAGGGTGAACAGATCGGCCATCGGCGAAAAATCCCTGCAAAATCTCACAACTCATGGCCGGGCGATCGATCGTCGCCTGCCACACGAATCACACACTCTCTCCTCGGGCTTTCTGAATACACAGCGCCCGTGCGTGCAGCAACAAATCCAAATTGTGGTTGTGGCAAATGGCGTGTTCACGCAGGCTGCCGGCCCCACTTGAGCGACCCCAAACAGCCTTCGAACCGCCATGTTCATGTGGGAGCTTAATGGTTGAAAAAGGATTACGGCATAGTTTGCCCCTAACAGTTACCCTTAACGGCCGGCTAAAAGAGCCGTACGGGGTGCGAGGCGTCGGCGAAGGTGCTCCCTGACGGAGATTGGAAGCATGTTTTCCCGATACTACGACCGGAGCTTTCTCCGTGTCTTCTCAATGGCGGTCACGCTCCTGGGCGTTCTCGTCTTCTCGACTTCAGCCCTGCGGGCCCAGGAATACACCGCTCAGGAGATTGTCGATTCCGGTCACAAGTTCTTCGGCGCGACATCGGGCGGGCTCGCCACGGTCGTCGAGAAGATTTTTGCTTCCTACGGCCTGCCCAACGGCTATCTGCTGGGCGAAGAGGGCTCGGGCGCGCTGATCGGTGGCCTGACCTATGGCGAAGGCACGCTCTACACCAAGAATGCCGGCGATCACAAAGTGTTCTGGCAAGGCCCATCGCTCGGCTGGGATTTCGGCGGCGAGGGGTCGCGGGTGATGATGCTGGTCTACAATCTCGACGATGTGGGCAGCCTCTACAACCGCTATGGCGGCGTCGCCGGTTCGGCCTATGTGGTGGCTGGTGTTGGCTTCAACGTGCTGAAGAACAACAATGTGGTTTTGGTGCCGATCCGCACCGGTGTCGGTGCCCGGCTTGGCGTCAATCTCGGCTATCTGAAGCTTACCGAGCGCGCCACCTGGAATCCGTTCTAAGCTGAAGTCCTTGGCTGTCGTTGCCCAAAACCGGGACCGCTTTTGGGTCGACATGCATTAAACTCGTGGCGTTGCGGCAAACCCTTGCCGCAACGCTGGATTTCCGCCATGTCAACGTGGCACAGTCAAAGCGCTCTATGCGCTTTTGGTTTATCTGGTTTGATGCTTACCGGCCACAACGGGTAGTCACTTGGTCCAGTCGGTCCTGTTCTTCGTCCTCGGCTTTCTCTGTGCTGGCTTTCTGGCGCTCATGGTGGCTCCGGCCATATGGCGTCGTGCGGTCACGCTTACACGCAGACGCGTCGAATCCTCGATCCCTCTGACGCAAACCGAAATCCAGGCGGACAAGGATCGCATCCGCGCCGAATACGCCATGACGACGCGCCGCCTGGAAATCAGCGTCAAGGCGTTGCGAGAGAAGACGGCCGAACAACTGGTCGAGATCAATCGCGGTCGCGAGGCCATGAAGGGCCTGGCGGTCGAGCGGACGGACAAGAACCAGGCGCTGACCGATCTGGGCGCGAAGAACGAAGCGCTGCGCCAGCGAGAGGGCGAGTTGCAGCAGCTTTCGGAGCGGCTGAAGGAAACCGAGCGCAAGCTGGAAAAACGTGCACTTGAGCTGCAAAAGCTGGAGCGCATGTATGACGACGCCAGTTTTTCCTCGAGCAGCCGGCAGATCGAACTCGTGGCGCGAGAGTCCGAAATGCAGAAACTCGCCAGTGACATTGCGATGCTGCGCGGCCAGCGCAAGGAAGCCGACAGGCGCGGCCAGGAAATCGCGGCCGAAAGCAAGGCCGCGCGAGAGGCCCTGAAAGCCGAGAAGAAAAGGACCGCCGAACTCGACAAGAAGGTCGAACGGCTGCTGGCCACACTTGCCGATCGCGAAGACAAACTCGACCGCCGCGAAAAGGAACTGGCACGCATGCGCGAAAGATCGAAATCCGAAGACAGCGCGCCAGCCTTGCGGCTGGTCGGCAAGGGCGGCGATGTCGCCAAGAGCGATGATTTGGACAAGGCAATCGCCAAGCTCGACAGTGACCGTGAGCAGCTCGAGGCGAGGCTGACGGCGCTGGCGCGCGAGAACAAGCGGCTGAAGGCCGACCTCACCGCACTGGCCGCGTCCAAGGCCACGGACAGCAGCTCCGCCTTGCGCGAGCAGATGAACGCGCTGGCGGCGGAGGTCGTCCATCTGACGGCGAAGCTCGAGGGGCCTGGTTCGCCGATCGCCAAGGCATTGGCGGTACCGTCGGACGCCCGCTCCGGCAACGGTGACCGCAGTCTTGCCGACCGCGTGCGCGCGCTGCAGAAGGCTGACGCGACAAGCTGAATCAGGCCTCCTTAGTCTAGAATTGCTCTAGCCGAAAAATGATGCAGCGCGATGGCTGAAGCCGCGGCGACATTCAGGCTGTCGAAGCCTTCCGCCATGGTGATCCGCACGTTGCGCAGGCTTGCGAGCAGGTCGTCCGGCAAGCCTTCGCCCTCGGTGCCGAGATAGAGCGCCAGGCGCTTGCTGCGCTGCGCATCGCGGATGTCGGTCTTCCCGCGTGGCGACAGCGCGAATTGTTCGAAGCCACGTCGGGCGAGCATCGTTGTGAAGCCGGCGGTGTCGGAGAACGATGCGAAGGGGATCTTGAGCGCGGCGCCGACCGAAACGCGGATCGCCTTGCGATAGAGCGGATCGCAGCATGTCGCATCCAGCAGAACCGCGTCAGCGCCAAAGGCGGCGGCGTTGCGGAAGATCGAGCCCACATTGTCATGGTTGGCGATGCCGACGAGCACTACGACCAGCGCACGAGGCGGCAAGCCATCGAGCAGGGCTTCGGCCGGCTGCGGCTCTCCCTTGCGGCCAATGGCAAGGATGCCGCGATGCATGTGAAATCCGGCGATAGCGTCCATCACCGCGCTTGTGGCGACATAGACCGGGAGGTCGGCGGGCGCCTTGCTCAGGATGTTGTCGAGACCTGCCAGCCGGTTTTCCAGGACCAGGATCGATTCGGCGGCAAAGCGCCCGGTCGAGAGCAGCAGGTCGAGCACCACCTTGCCTTCGGCGACGAAGCGGCCTTGACGGCCGGCGAGGTCACGCTCGCGAATGTCGAGATAGGCAGCGACGCGCGGATCTTGCGGGTCGTCGATGCGAATGGGATCCATGCATTCCTCGCGACCGTCGCATCGGCCCGAAAATCCGGACCGCTTCCCGGCGCTAACCTTGTTTGGAAAGCACGATGCGACGATTCGGGACAGTCAGCCAGCTCTGTACGCCCCGGATGGGCGCATGTCGCTCTGAAATCGCCGGCGAGATCGGCGCTATGTGGTCAGGTTCCAGCACGGCGCAAACGGTGCGCCATCTGGGACAGATCATCCTTGCCGCTGCCGAAAATGCCGTCCAGCATGACAAGCAGTTCTCGCACGGCGTCGGATTTGCAGGAGTAGTAGATCATCTGCCGGTCGCGGCGGGTGTCGACAAGGTCGAGCGCCCGCAACTTGGCGAGATGCTGGGACAGGGCGGATTGGCTGAGCATCACCTTCTCGGCGATGGCTCCCACCGACATTTCACCTTCGGCGAGGTAGCTCATGATCAACAGTCGCTTCTCATTGCCCATCAGCATGAGAAACTCTGCCGCCGATTCGGCGTTCACGATTAGCTTTGTCGAGACCATCGATCCCCCATGCTTCCTGTTCATCCCGACGCCATGGGGGCAATGGCGTCTGATTCCATAAATTCACTTGTCGATCGGCGCTGGCGATTCAGCGTCACCAAAAGGTAGAGCATTTCACTTAAATCTCAAGTGTTGCTTTTGGTCCAGCATAATTAAGTCTCCGTCCCGGCGTCGACAATGGCTCGGCCGGCCTTGGCCATATCGATCAGAACGTGCCGCAATTCGCCTGCCTCCACCAAAGGTTGTGGGTAGAAGACCCGGCAAACATCGTCGCCCGACACCAGGTCCATGCCATCGGCATCGAATCCGGCAACACGCCAGCCGTTGCCGGATGCCCTTGCGAAATGCTGTGCGTAGACGGCGATCGCGTCGACATGGTCGGCGTTCATGTGGTCGATGGCCGATTGTTCGCGCGTCGCGAGTTCCTCGACGATCGGTCCGCTGGTGAGCAAATCCGATTGATCGAGCTGATAGGCCTTGCCGAAGCCGCCGTTGAGGCTGGCGCGTTGCGGACCGAGGCGAAAGATCGAAAAGTCGCCGAGACCGGCGTAAAGTTTCGCCTTGGGATTGTGATTGAGATAGCGGCGCTCGACGCGGGCGTGTTCGGCAGATCCGCGCTCAAGCCGCGCCGCCTGGCAGATCAATGTCAGGCGCGGGTGCGCCAGCGGGTCGCCCTTGCCCGGTTCGCCGAGCAACAGGGAACAGCGCGGATCGGCAAGCAGGGCGCCGGTGTGCGCCGAAAGCATCGACACCAGGATCAGCGGCGCGCCATCGATGTCGGTGGCCACGCCGACCCTGCTGGCCAGCGGCGAGCCGGTTTGCGGTTCGATCACCGCCAGGGCGCCAAAGCGGGCGCTGCGCAGAAGCGTCTTCGCCAGCCGGATCGCTTCGGCGTCCGTCTCGCGGATCACGTCCTTTTTCGGCTCGTCCAAGGCAGCACCGCAGTAAGTTGATCTTTCTTCTCTAGTTATCGGTCAGCAAGCCGGATTTGACAAGGCCGTCGATCTCGGCTTTCGCAAAGCCGAAACGTGCCAGTATTGCCGATGGTGACAAATCCTCATTGCCTGGCATAGTGGCCAATGTCGGTTGCGAGCTTGAGAAACGCGGCGCGGGGGCCGGGCGCTCAAATGCACCTGTCGCCACAGAGGCGTTGCGTGCCCGATTGTGCGGGTGGTGCTTCGCCTCTTGCAGCGACAGGACGGGTGCAACGCAGGCATCGGTTTGCGCGAACAGCAGGTCCCAGTCGTCGCGCGATTTCTGGCGGATCCGATCGGCAATGGCGGCGCGCATCGGCGGCCACAGGGCCTTGTCGTACTGGCCGGACGCAAAGCGTTCGTCGAGCGGCAGCAGCCTGGCGAATTCGGCGAAGAATTGCGGCTCGAGGCAGCCGATGGCGATGTGCCCGCCATCCGCCGTCTCATAGGTGTCGTAGAACGGGGCGCCGGAATCGAGCAGGTTCGCGCCGCGCTTGTCGCTCCACAAGCCGGCCGCCGTCAAGGCGTGCAGGGGCACCGCCAGCATCGAGGCGCCGTCGACCATCGCTGCGTCGATGACGTCACCCTTGCCCGTGCGAGAACGTTGGAACAGGGCGGCCAGCACGCCGGCAATCAGCATCATGGCGCCACCGCCATAGTCGGCGACAAGGTTGAGCGGCGGGACGGGACGGCCGTCGGCATGGCCGATGGCGTGCAGCACGCCGCTATAGGCGAGGTAGGTGATGTCGTGGCCGGCGCGGCCGGCGAGCGGGCCGTCCTGGCCGAAGCCGGTCATACGGCCGTAGATCAGCGCCGGGTTGCGCGCCAGCACCGTTTCGGGGCCGAGGCCAAGCCGTTCCATGACACCCGGGCGAAACCCTTCGAGCAACATGTCCGCCTTTTCGGCAAGGCGCAGCAACAGATCGGTGCCTTCACGGCGCTTCAGGTCGAGGCGCAGGAGGGCGCGGCCATGGCGGTCGATATTGTACTCATCCGGCAGCGACAGGAGCTCGCTCGTCCCCGTCCGTTCGATGCGCAATACTTGCGCGCCCATCTCCGACAGCATCAGGCCCGCCAGCGGCACCGGTCCGAGTCCGGCCATCTCGATCACCTTCAGCCCGGTCAGCGGACCGGTTTTAGCGGCAGCGGACAGGCCGGCGTTCATGACCTTCTATTTCGGCGCCATGCGGATGGCGCCATCGAGACGAATGGTCTCGCCGTTCAACATCTGGTTCTCGATGATGTGCAGGGCGAGAGCGGCATATTCGGACGGTTCGCCCAGGCGCGACGGGAAAGGCACGGCGGCGCCCAGCGAATCCTGAACCTCTTGCGGCATGCCGGCCATCATCGGCGTCTTGAAGATGCCGGGCGCGATGGTGCAGACGCGGATGCCGGAACGGGCAAGGTCGCGCGCCACCGGCAGCGTCATGCCGACGACGCCGCCCTTGGATGCCGCATAGGCGGCCTGGCCGATCTGGCCATCATAGGCGGCAACCGAAGCGGTGTTGACGATGATGCCGCGCTCGCCGCCCTGCAGCGGCTCGAGCTTCGACGCGCGCTCGGCAACGAGGCGGATCATGTTGAACGTACCGATCAGATTGACCTCGATCACCTTGCGATACTGATCAAGGGGGTGGGGACCATCCTTGCCGATCGTCTTCACGCCGATGGCGATGCCGGCGCAGTTGACCAGGATCCGCGGCTCGCCAAGCTTGGCGGCTACGTCGGCGAGCGCAGCGGTTCCGCTGTCGGCGCTGCTGACGTCGCACTGGACGGCAATACCACCGATCTCGGCCGCGACCTTGGCGGCGCGGTCAATACCCACGTCGAAGATGGCGACGCGGGCGCCCTTGGCGGCCAGCGCGCGCGCCGTTGCCTCGCCAAGGCCGGAGCCGCCGCCGGTGACGATCGCGATCTGGCCGTTGGGGTTCATGACGTCATCCTTTGATCTCAGGAACAGTGGGACGGATCAGGCGCCAGATCGACGGGAAAGGTCAAGCCATCGCGGCGACAGGATCGGCCACCCTGGCCTGATCGGCGTGGCAGACCTCGCCCAAGAGCCTGGCGACCGCGCCCGGCGCGATCTCGTGCGACAGCAGCCGGTCGAGATCGACGGGGCGCGGCATCGAAATCTGGCCGCGCGGAATCCGCTTGAAACCGAGCGGCCCGTAGTAGGGTTCGTCACCCACCAGCATGACAGCGGGCGCGCCGGCCTTGGCGGCGGCCTCCAGCGCGATCGCCACCAACCGGCGGCCGATGCCGAGATTCTTGAAGGCCGGCCGCACCGCGAGCGGCCCGAGCATTAGCGCGCGACCGGCACCGGCGGCGATGCGGGTCATGCGCACCGAGGCGACGACGATGTCGCCATCGACGGCGACAAAGGACAACGAACGCTCGTGCCCTCCGGCCTCACGAATCTTGTAGGCGGCCAGCACAAAGCGGCCGGGCCCGAAGGCTTCGTCGTTGATGGCTTCGATCTCGGGGTCGTGCGCCGGGGTTTCCGGCAGGTATTTCACGTCGGCAAGGCTCATGGTCTTTGCGTTCCGGTAAGGAGGAAAGGTTGCTGCAAACGGCAGCATTCGCCAGTCAGCGCTTCATCAAGCGCGGGCGCCCTTTCGTCGTCGGTAAAACCGGATCGAAGCAAAATCGAACATGCGGATTGTCCGCTAGCATCAATTTCCCGCCGCTGCAATCGGCCGTTTTGTTCGTCATTTCCGCCAAGTGACGGTCTGTTCAGCACCTGACGTCTTCGACAGGGCAGCCTTGCGCCTACATCAACCAACAGGACGCAAGGAGATTTGTATGGGAATGCTGGTCGAAGGAAGGTGGCAGGACCGCTGGTACGATACAGCGGACAATGGTGGCAGGTTCGTGCGGACGCAGTCGCAATGGCGCGACTGGGTCACCGTTGACGGGGCGCCTGCCGAAGGCCGGACGCGTGGTTTCAAGGCCGAGCCCGGCCGCTATCACCTCTATGTCTCGCTTGCCTGTCCGTGGGCCCACCGGACGTTGATCTTTCGCGCGCTGAAGAAGCTGGAAGGCGTCATATCGGTGTCGGTGGTGCATCATTTCATGGGCGCCAACGGCTGGACGTTCGTGGCTGAGGACGGCGCCACGGGCGACATGCTCTATGACCTCGACTTCCTGCACCAGATCTATGCCAAGGCCGATCCCGCCTATTCGGGCCGGGTGACTGTGCCGGTGCTGTGGGACAAAAAGGAGCAGACCATCGTCTCCAACGAGTCTTCCGAAATCATCCGCATGCTGAATTCAGCCTTCGACGAATGGGGCGACGCCAGCCTCGATTTCTATCCGAAGGCATTGCGCGGCGAGATCGATCGCATCAATGCGCTGGTCTATCCCGCGGTCAACAACGGCGTCTATCGCGCCGGCTTCGCCACCACGCAACGCGCTTATGAAGAGGCGTTCGGTGAAGTGTTCACAGCGCTGGATGCGCTGGAGGAGCGGCTGTCGAAGCAGCGCTATCTCGTCGGTGGTCCTATCACCGAAGCCGACTGGCGGCTGTTCACCACGCTGGTGCGCTTCGATCCGGTGTATGTCGGCCATTTCAAATGCAATCTGCGCCGTATCGCCGACTACCCGAACCTGTCCAACTATCTGCGTGATCTCTACCAGGTGCCTGGTGTGGCCGGGACGGTGAACATGCATCATATCAAGGCGCACTATTACGGCAGCCACCAGACGATCAATCCGACGCGGATCGTGCCTGTCGGACCGGATCTGGATTATGCCGCATGGCACGACCGGGCGCGCTTCGAGAAAGCGGCAGCCTGATCTACCAGTAGGGCGAGGGCTGCTCGCCGTCAAAAACCTCGGCGATCCGGCGCAGCGTCGCGGGCGTCGTGCCCTGCGGCAAGCGGTCGAGCGGGAAGAAGCCAGCTTCGGCGATTTCGTGGTCCGGCAGCTTCGGCGCCGTCTGGCTGAAATGCTCGAGCAAATAAAAGCCGACATGGTCGCGGCGGCTGGAGCGGCGGTTGAAATGCATCGATTTGAACACCGGCGGGGCGGTGAGAGCGATGTTGCCTTCCTCGGCCAGTTCACGGGCCAGTGCCTCGTTCATCGTCTCGCCGACTTCGACGCCGCCGCCGGGAAGCTGCCAGCCCGGTACATAGGTATGGCGAATGAGGAAGACGGACCTGGACGCCCTGTCGTGGATCAGGCCGCGCACGCCAAGCGTCATCGGCCTCCGCAGCACGAAATAGAGATGGAACAGCCTAGCCCTCAAACCTGGCCAGCCGGTCTGGCGGAAGGCATCTTCAGGGCTCGTCATTGATAGCGAAACCGTGGGTGGAAAGCCGCGCGCGCCTCGCCTATGAAGGTTGTATGTTCAGGCTCGCGCATATTTCCGATGTCCATCTGGGGCCGCTCCCCGATGTATCCTATCGCGATCTCGCCTCCAAGCGCGTGCTCGGCTATGTCAACTGGCAGCGCAACCGCCGCCGCCATATGCATGATGCGGTCATTGATACGATCGTCGCAGACATCAAGGCGAACACGCCTGACCACCTCGCCGTCACCGGCGACCTGGTCAATCTGGCGCTCGACGGCGAGATCGAGATGGCCAGGCACTGGCTGGAGACACTGGGGCCGGCGCATGATATTTCGGTCGTTCCGGGCAACCACGACGCCTATGTGCCAGGCGCCTTCGACAAGGTCTGCCGATCCTGGGCGGCGTGGATGAGCGGCGACGGTGTCAACACGCCGGTCGATCGTAACGCATTTCCCTATCTGCGCGTGCGCGGCAACGTCGCGCTGATCGGTGTCTCGACGGCGCGCGCCACGGCACCCTTCATGGCCAATGGTTTCTTCATGGAAGGCCAAGCGAAGCGGCTCGGCAAAATCCTTGGGGATACCGCCGGACAGGGGCTGTTTCGCGCCATCATGATCCATCATCCGCCGGTGCGCGGCGCGGTCCCGCAGCACAAGCGGCTGTTCGGCATCGCCCGCTTCAACAAGATCATTCGTCGCCACGGCGCCGACCTTGTCCTGCACGGCCATTCACATCTGCCGTCGCTGTTCTTCATCGGCGGTCGCGGCGTCAGGATTCCGGCGGTCGGCGTCGCCGCCGCCGGCCAGGCGCCGGGCGGCAAGAACCCGGCGGCGCAGTACAATCTGTTCGACATTGACGGCGAGAAGGGCAATTGGCGGATCCGGCTGACGCGGCGCGGCCTGACCGGGCCGTCCATACCGCCATCCGATCTGCAGACGGTGGAGCTTGGCGCCGAGGCCGCTATGGCCGCAAATTGACAACCATGGCCACGATGCGGTCCCAGAACAGGACGACCGACACCACAAGGCCGACCAGTGCGCCGGCAGCGACCAGGCCAAGCCCGGACAGAAGGGCCGACCAGCGTTTGCCGCGCTCCGTTGCGCGCAGCGGCGGTTCGGCTTCCGGCACATACGCACGTTTCAGGCCGGCGACGGCGGGTTCGACGCCGCCTTCCAGCATCCTCTGACGCTCGACGATGCGCTCGGCGACATAGCGTGTCACGGAATCGGCAACCGGCTTCATCTCGGTGGATTCGGCAAGCACCACCCGGCCGATACGGGTGTCCTTGAGGAAGCGATAGGTCCGGCGGTCGCGCCCCATGGCGACATGGCTGATGGCGTCGATCCACAGGCGCGGCTGCAAGCCGGACGAGACGACAAAGTCGAAATTGTCCATATCGGCCGGAACATCGGCAAAAACCGGTGCCAGTTCGGCGGCGAGCAGATCGAGACGCATGCGATGCGCCTCGCGCATGTCGACGACGACGTCGTCGCGGTCGGCGAAGGCATTTTTGACATCACGGATGGCATCGGACAGTTTCTTGGACTGGTCGATGGTCTTCTCGCCTGCTTCCTTCATCGGCGTCTGCCTCGTAGGTTTGGTTAACACCGGGTTAACACAGCCGCCGGCGAAATGCACTGGCGAGATCGACGGCCCGGGGTGTCCAGGAAGGTTGTCGTGCGCGAAAAAGGTCAGCTGGCTGCGGCGGCGAATTTCTGGCGGTGTGGCCTGGCGCGACGACTGGTGTTCCGGCGAATGATCTCGGCAACAAGGTCGGGGGCTTCCTCAGCCAGCATATGGCCGGCCTCCAGCACGTGGTGCACGTGAAAATGCGCCGGCAGGTCATCCGCCTGGGTAAAGGGCAGCACCGCATCGCTGATTCCCCATGCCACCATCACCGGCATGTTCAGTCCATCGAGGCGATCGTGCGGGATGACGCCTTGCCGACCGTCCACGGTCATGGCGGCTGCGATCTCGACGAGCTTTTCGAGTTGGCCGGGTCGCCGGCGCATTTCCCAAAGGGTGTCCACCGTATGTTTGAGCGGCGGGGCTGAAGGTCCCGACATGACGGCGAGGCAGGAGCGGATCTCGGACCGATCCGCGGCTTCGGCATAGCGGCGCAACAGCGGTCCATTGATTTCGGGGCCAAGGCCGCCCGGCGCCAGAAGCGTCAGCGAGGCTATCTTTTCGGGCTCGGCCAGCGCCATCAGCGCCGCCACGGCACCGCCCATCGAGTGGCCCACGAGATGAACGCGCTTCAGGCGACGCTCCGAGAGATCGGCGAGCACGGCCTTGGCTGCCACCCTGGCCGGACCGGCAGCGGGAAAATCGAGCGACAACCCGTGCCCAGGCAGATCATAGGCCAGCGTATGCGTGGAAGGCGTCAGGGC
Source organism: Mesorhizobium sp. M7A.F.Ca.MR.176.00.0.0 (assembly GCF_004023165.1). Classification (NCBI taxonomy): domain Bacteria; kingdom Pseudomonadati; phylum Pseudomonadota; class Alphaproteobacteria; order Hyphomicrobiales; family Phyllobacteriaceae; genus Mesorhizobium; species Mesorhizobium sp. M7A.F.Ca.MR.176.00.0.0. Next base: position 111,110 of record NZ_RZTC01000005.1, read on the forward strand.
GGAAATCACCTCGCGCCATACATCATGGCAGCCGCCGAAACCGTGCAGCAGGACGATGGCCTTCGAGCCAACACCCTCTTCGGCGGCAAAAAGTGATGCGGTCATGAAAGCTGATTTTTTGTTATTGCAGAATGCGCGACACCCAATGGTGGCTGAATTGCTCCTAGTCCAACGTGATGACCAGTAAAATTTTCGCGATTTGTACGGTTGTGTACAGAACTTGGCGACCAATCGGCAATCGGCGATCGGAGCGCAGGAAATCCATCGGGACGCGGCACAGCCAGTGCGCGGACGTCGATGGTGTCAGCTTGGGCTGCCGAGCCCGGCAGCGCGGAGTGCCTGGACCAGCCGGTCGGTCAGGTCGGCCGGATATTTCCGCTCGACGAAAGTCGCCCGCGGATCGGCGGCAAATTTGGGGAATTCGGTGGTCAGTTGTTTCAGCAGCGTGCTCACCAGATGATCCTGTCCGGCAGCCTTGGCGCCGATCAGCCGCGCCGCCAGATAGTGTGATTTCGTTGCCGTCGTTCTCAGGGCCATGCTGGCTGCGACTGCCTTGTTCATGTCGCCGAGCATGAGCTCACCGACGAACAGCCCGTAATCCCACCATGTCGGGTGCCCGCTGAAGGTCTCCACCGCATGATCGAGGATCGGCGTTCCTTCAGCATATCGTCCGGCGAAGATCAGCCCGTAGCCGTAAGCGGCGGCCATGCCGAGATCGTAGGGGTTGAGTTCATAGGCCTTGCGCATCCAGCGGATCGCTTCGTCCGTATTGCCGAGGCGCGAACTGACATAGCCGTAGGAGCGATGCGCATAAGGGCTGGTCGGACCCATCTGCACGCCGCGATGGGCAAACTCGACGGCTGTCTCAATCGTCGCATTGGGCGGATAGGCGTAATGATCGGACACCGCCTCGAGATGCAGGGAAGCAAGCTCCGAATAGACGAGCGAGGACTTGGTTCCACCATTGGCCAGCTTCTCGAGGCAACGGTAGGCTGCCTCATGGGTCCTGGCGTTCTGGTCGAGGTAATATTTGCCGTTGAGCAGCAGGCATTGCGTCAGACCGTTTGGCGTGCCGGTCTGCTCGATATAGTTGTAGATGGTGCCGGAGGCGGGGAGTGCCGAGCTAAGCATATCGGCGATACGGTCTTCGACCGCTGCAGGTGCGCTGTCGGCGGGGGTGAGATTGCGCGATAGAAGCACCCGTCCGGACGCCATGCTTTGCAGTTCTATGGTGATGTCGCCCGCGTCCGGTCCAGATAGGACGTCGAATATGAAGCTCGTCGCGTCGTCGGCCGGATCGCCGACGGTGTCGCGGCCGATGAAGTCGATCGTATCGAAGCCACTCAGGCCGGCGCGCAGCGATGCGGCGACACGGCTGGCGTCGGGGCCGTCAGCCTTCAGTCCGATATAGACTTGCGGCAGGGCGTCAGCCCTTGCCGATGCCGTGATGCTTGCGGTTGCGCCAGCGATCTCCGGCGTTGCCGAGATGTCGCCGCCTGCCAGCAAGGCAGTGCTGCCCTGCCGAAGGATCAGTACGCCCAGCATGGCGATGACCAAGGCGATCGCCATCCAGAAAAAGCGGAGATGGCGCGCCACCGAGGGAGCCGGCGAAGATGGTACGGAAGCCAGAGACATCGCGTCCAGCATGCCCGTGCCGGCTTCGTTCGACTGATCGGCGGATGCGGCGCCGTCCAGCCTGAGTTCGGGAACAGACTCGGCAATATCGGGCAGGCGGATCGCGTTCAATTCATAGGCTGGAACATAGCCGCCGCGCGGAATGGCGATGCGGACCGGCTCAGCGATTCCCTCATTTGCAAAATAATGCTGAAGAAGCTCGCGCAGCCTGCCTGCCTGCACCCGCACCACGGCATCGGTGGACGGATCGAAGTCGCCGTCCTTGCCGAAAACATCCATGGCAATGGAAAAGCCCTTGAGCCTGTCGGCTTCGCCGGCCTGTTCACGTTCGACAAGATAACGCAGCAACTTGCGCGCACGTTCGGATCGGCCGAACGTTTGGCTAGCAAGCAGTCGCTCCAGTGTCTCGCGCACTGCGGGGGCGGCAGGCGTGGCATGCTGCAAGTGTCGATCCTCTCGAACTCGGCACAGGTTGAGGCGCGATCATATAGGTCCCGCACCACCACACAAGTATACACCCCGTTATGCGATCACGTACCCACCGGATAATTCCGCGGTGGTTAATGGCCCGAAAGATCGGAACCGATCACCAGGTTGGGTGGGTTCCGATCTTTGTTCCCGTCGGGCGTCAGCCGGCTTTTTTACCGACGATACGGTTCGCGGCAGACATCACCGCCTCCAGTGAGGCGGCGACGATGTTGGTGTTGATGCCGGCGCCGAACAGCTTGCCGCCGGGATATTCCATCTCGACATACGAAATGGCCGACGCGTTCGAGCCGCGCTGCATCGAGTGCTCGGAATAGTCGAGCACCGACATCTCGACGCCGACATGGCGCGACAGCGCATTGACGAACCCATCGATCGGGCCGGTACCCGTGCCTGTAATCGTCACTTCCTTGCCGCCGTCGAGGATGACCGCCTCGACGACGCGCCGGCCCTTGATCTCGGTGCTGGGATAGGTGTGGTGATCGAGGAATTTCAGCCGCGCGCCGGGCTGGTCGACATAGGTCTCGATAAAGCGCTCGTAGATGCGCCTGGCCGGCACTTCCTTGCCCTCGGCATCGGTGATCGCCTGGATTTCCTGGCTGAACTCGATCTGCAGATTGCGCGGCAGGTTGAGGCCGTAATCGGCCTGCAGCACATAGGCGATGCCGCCCTTGCCGGACTGCGAATTGATGCGGATGATGGCTTCGTAGCTGCGTCCGACATCGGCCGGGTCGATCGGCAGATAGGGCACTTCCCACAGGCTCGTATTGGCCTTCTTCAGCGCCTTCATGCCCTTGTTGATGGCATCCTGGTGCGAACCGGAAAAGGCGGTGTAGACGAGTTCGCCGACATAGGGATGGCGCTCGGGGATCTTCAACTGGTTCGAATATTCGTAGACGTCCTTCATCCGGTTGATGTCGGAGCAATCGATCAAGGGATCGACACCTTGCGTGTACATGTTCAGCGCCAGCGTGACGATGTCGACATTGCCGGTGCGCTCGCCATTGCCGAACAGCGTGCCTTCGACGCGGTCGGCGCCGGCCATCAGGCCGAGCTCGGTGGTGGCTATGCCGGTGCCGCGGTCATTGTGCGGATGCAGCGAGACCAGCAGGTTTTCCCGGTTGTCGAGGTTGCGGCACATCCACTCGATGCGATCGGCATAGATGTTGGGTGTCGACATCTCGACCGTCGAGGGCAGGTTGACGATCAGCTTGTTGTCCGCCGTCGGCCTGACGATCTCGGTGACGGCGTTGCAGATCTCCAGCGCCACTTCGAGTTCGGTGCCGGTAAAGCTTTCCGGCGAATACTCGAAACGAAAGCCTCCGCCGGCCTTGGCCGCCATATCGGTGATCATCTTGGCGGCGTCGGTGGCGATGCGCTTGATGCCGCCGACGTCCTTTTCGAAGACGACGCGACGCTGCAGCTCGCTGGTCGAATTGTAGAAATGGACGATCGGGTTGGTGGCGCCCTTCAGCGCCTCGAAGGTGCGGGTGATCAGCTCCGGCCGGCACTGCACCAGCACCTGCAGCGAGACATCGGCTGGCACGTTGCCTTCCTCGATGCACCAGCGGGCAAAGTCGAAATCGGTCTGCGATGCCGACGGGAAGCCGATCTCGATCTCCTTGAAGCCCATGTCGAGCAGCAGGCCGAACATGCGTGCCTTGCGCTCATGGCCCATCGGATCGATCAGCGCCTGGTTGCCGTCGCGCAGGTCGACCGAGCACCAGATCGGCGCCTTGTCGATCACCTTCGAAGGCCAGGTCCGGTCGGTGAGGCCGACGGTCGGATAGGGCTGATATTTGCGAGCCGCGTCGGGCATCCCTTTGGCCGAATCCGTGTCTGCTACCGCGGCATCGGAGCGGATTTCTTCTCGTGCGTTCATCGTCGTTTCTCCCGGCGGCTCATGGATCCACCTTCGGTGGATTGATGGCGAGCGGCGCCTTTACCAGAATTTCGTTCGCTTGATGTGATTGCCAAGGAGCATGCGCTTGCGCGGCGGTTCGACCGCCGGGCGCTCCTTCAGCGAACCCGGCGATCGCCGATAAGGCCGAGAAGAAGCAGGGTCGAAGCCAGCGCGCGCACGGTCTCGCCGGAAAAACCGGTCGGACGGGAAGCGTTGGTGGCGCGCGTGTTCATGGCGGTTCTCTTACAGGAGCGGCTTGTGAGAGGCAAGTGGGGGCCGCGTGGCGGGCCGTGATCTGTCGGATGTTGTCCCGAACATGCGCGCTCTTCCCCACGCGCGGCAAATGCGCCAGACTCGGGCATCGACAGGGTTTCGATGCCCCTGTCGCGGGAGGGGTCGTCCATGAATTTCGTGTTCTTCTCGCCGCATTTTCCCGCCAACGGCGCGGATTTCTGCGACCGTTTGAAGAAGGCCGGGGCCAGGGTGCTCGGTATCGGCGACGCGCCCTATGACGCGCTCGACGCCAAGCTGAAAGCAGCCCTTTCGGAATATTACCGCGTCGCCAACATGGAAGACTACGATCCGGTGTTTCGGGCGATGGGGCATTTCGTCCACAAATGGGGCCGTATCGACCGTTTTGAATCGCTCAACGAACATTGGCTTGAGCTGGAAGCCAACATACGCACCGACTTCAACATTTACGGCACCAAGCTCGATTTCGTGAAGAACCTGAAGCGCAAGAGCCGCATGCGTGCCTTCTTCCGCAAGAGCGGCGTCGACACCATCGCGCAGCGCAAATGCTCCGACCGTGCCGGGGCCATGACTTTCATCCGGCGCGTCGGCTACCCCGTCGTGGTCAAGCCCGACAGCGGTTCCGGCGCATCGAACACCTTCAAGATCTCCAACGCCAAAGAGCTCGACCAGTTCTTCCGGGACAAGCCCGAGGACGTGACCTTCGTCATGGAGCAGTTCATCGAGGGGCTGGTGGTGACCTTCGACGGGCTGGTCAACCGCGACGGCGAGGTGGTGCTGGCGGCCAGCCACCGCTACGACCAGAGCGTCATGGAGGTGGTCAACAAGGACCGCCATATGAGCTACACCTGCTTTCCCAGGATCAGCCCGGCGGTCGAGGAGGCCGGCCGCAAGATCCTGAAAGCATTCGACGTGCGCGAACGCTTCTTCCACATCGAGCTGTTCGAGACCAAGGACGACCGGGTCATCGCGCTGGAGGTCAACATGCGCCCGCCCGGCGCCTGGATGACCGATGCGATCAACTACACGTTCGACATCGACGTCTACGCGGCATGGGCCGACATGGTGGTCAGGGATGCCGCCGGCGGCCCTTACGAGGGGAAGTATTTCACCGCCTATGCCAGCCGCAAGCGACGCCTCCACTATTTGCACAGCCATGAGGACGTGCTAGCCGCGCAGCGTGACAAGATCGTCCACCATCAGGCCATCGAAGAGGTTTTCAGCCGCGCCATGGGAAATTACGCCTACCAGATGCGCTCGAAGGACGAAGCAGCGTTGCGTGCAGCGGTCGCGTACATCCACGCGGAAAAGGCGTGAGGCGATGGACATTTCCTATCACAAGAATTTCTCGAGCCAGCTCGGCCGCGACATGGAATACAAGCGCTACGGCCATGCCGGCCGGCCGGTGGTGGTGTTCCCGACCTCGCAGGGCCGGTTCTACCAGTTCGAGGATTCCGGCGGGATGGGCGCACTGGCCGAATTCATCGACACCGGCCGCATCCAGCTGTTCACGGTCGACGGCGTCGATTCTGAATCCTTCTTCGACAAGCATGCCGACGCCGCCCACCGCATCGCCCGCCACGAGGCCTATTTCCGCTATGTGCGCGAGGAGGCGCTGCCGGACTTCCTGTCCACAGCCGAGCAGGCCAATGGCGGGCGCAAGCTGAAGCCGCTGTTCTCGGGCTGTTCGATGGGCGGCTATCACTCGTCGAACTTCGTCTTCCGCTTTCCTGAACTCGCCAGCGGCGTCATTGCCCTGTCGGGCGTCTATTCGGCGCGCGACTTCTTCGGCAAAGCGCTCGAGGGCGACATTTTCTACAACTCGCCGCTCGACTATCTGCCCGGCATCGTCGATCCTAAACTGCTGGCCCGGTTGAAGACGCTCAGGCTGATCTTCTGCTGCGGCCAGGGCGCCTGGGAAGAGCGGATGCTGGTCGAGACGCGCAAGTTGGAACAGATCCTGCGCGACAAATCCATTCCCGCCTGGGTCGATTACTGGGGCGGCGATGTCAGCCACGACTGGCCATGGTGGCACAAGCAACTGGTCTATTTCTTCGGCCGTTGGCTGGATGAGGACCTGATGCACAGGCTGGATTGAGGTGCATTGATATTCAGGTGAGGCTGGCCTGCAAATGACGGCTTCCTGCGCTTCCGGTGCTCACGTACTTAAGTACGCTCCGCTCCGGTTCTCGGAAGCCACCATTTTCGACTCAGCCTGACCTGAATCTCAACGCACCTCGGGCACGGACGAATGATCTCTCCCGACCCGATCCGCCGTTTCGTCGAGGCCCCAATGCCGGCGACACGGAAGCCTCTCTCGTCGCGTTTACCGCCGACGCATCCCTGAGCGACTGGGACGGTCTTTCCGGGCGCGAGCAGATCGCGCTGGAACCAGTCGAACAATATCGGCGTTGGCATCGTCCGTATCACACTGGACGGCGATCGTATTTCGAGTTTGGTGATCGCCTGACTACCCTTCCTGGCCTGCCGGCAGAGCGGCGGTCTCGTCTTCCGACGCCGATCCGCGACGCAGGCCAAGGAAGACGACGATGGCGGTCATGACGGTGATTGCCGCCAGCACGATCAGCAACCTGTCGAACGCCGCCTCATAGGCCTTGACCAGAACAATGGCTCCAGCCTGGGGCGGATGTTGTGCTGCTTCGCCGAGATTGCCGGTCACCAGCAGTTGGGCTGCCGCTGCTGCCTGCGTCGAAGATGCCGTTCCCTGTGCGGCGAGATGCGCGGCGGTAAAGCCGGAAAGGGTCGCCATGACGATCGCCAGCGCCACGCCCTCGCAAGCGACGCGGGTGGTGTTGAAGATGCCGACCGCCATGCCGGCGCGCTCTCTCGGCACGACACTGACGGCGAGCCCGTCCATCAATCCCCAAGGCAAAGCGATGCCGACGCCGATCAGCATCAGCGGCGCCACCAGCGCCCTATCGACCGGTGGTGTCAGGCTTAGCCAGACAAGCCCGGCGGCAGCGACGAGCAGGCCGACGCCGCAGATCGTGGCCGGCGCGATCCAGCGCGCCAGCTGTCCGGCGAGCATCGGCAGGATCAGCAGCGGGCCTGATAGGCAGATCATCAATTGCCCGGCCTTGATCTCGCTCATACCCTCGATGCCGATGAAGCGGATCGGCAACAGGACGAGCAGGACGACGAAGGCGTAAGCGGGTGCCGCAGCCAGAAACTGGACGCCGACGAAGCGAGGATAGGCAAACAGCGTGAGATCGAGCATCGGCCGTTGTGCTCGCCGCTCGACAACGACGAAGGCGACAAAACAGATGGCAGAAGCGGCCAGAAGGGAGACGACAAGGGGATCGGCCCAGCCGCTCTGCGGGGCCTGGAGCACGCCATAGGTCAGCGACGCCAGCGCGATCGTGAAGGTGCCGGCTCCCGCCCAATCTAGGCCCGTCGCATCCGGGTCGCGCGATTCCCTGATGGTGCGCAGGCCGAGCATGGCGGCGGCAATCGCGAGTGCTGCAACCAGAAGAAAGATCGACCGCCAGCCGAATGCAGAGATGAGCAGGCCCGACGCGATTGGGCCGAAGGCGAGGCCGACGCCGAAACTGGTGCCGAGGAAGCTGAAGGCGCGCAGCCGCAACGGCCCTTCGAATTCCTGGGCAAGTGCCGAGGCGCCGCCAGCGAAGGCGGCCGCACTGCCGATACCCTGCGCGGCGCGGAAAATGTCGAACCAGATGATGTCCGGCGCCAGCATCGCGCCCAGCGACGCCAGGACATAGAGGGAGAGGCCGACGAGGAAGAGGCGCTTGCGCCCATGATTGTCGGCCAGAGCGCCCGACGCCATCAGGGTGGCGCCGAAGGTCAGCATGAAGGCGTTTGTCACCCAGTTGAGCTCGATCGGACTGCCGCCGAGATCGGCCGCGATGCGCGACAGAGCGACGGCCGGACCGGTGAAGGTCAAGGGCATCGTCATCGCGGCAAGGCACACGGACAAGAGCACGAGCCATCTCTCGGCAGAGCCGGTTGTGGTCCTGGAAGTCATGGATTTCCCTATCTGAAACAGTACTCGCCGGTGGCCCGCGCCATTGCGGAGCCGGTCGTGATGACAAGATAGGTCGTCGGCATTTCAGGAAAAATGGTGTTATATCTCCTGGCATATCGGACTGAAACGCTCGAATGGAATGACGCAATGGATCGTCTCAACGGGCTCCTGGCCTTCGCCCGCACCGCCGAATTCGGCAGTTTCGTCGCCGCCGGGCGGGCGCTTGGCATCTCGGCTTCCGCTGTCGGCAAAAGTGTCGCCCGGCTCGAGCAGGAACTCGGCGTGCGGCTCCTGCAGCGCAGCACGCGGCGCATTGGCCTGACGGAAGAGGGCAAGCTGTTCAACGAGCGGGTGCGCCGCATCCTCGACGACATCGACGATGCCGAGGCGATGCTGTCGCAGACACGGGAAACACCGCGTGGGCGGCTGCGCATATCCACCCCGATCGTCACCTATCATCTGCTGCTGCCGGTGCTGTCGGAGTTCATGGCACGCTATCCCGAGATCGAGCTCGACATCGATTTCAACGACCGGATCGTCGACGTCATCGACGAGGGTATCGATGTCGCGATCCGCAGCGGCGAACTGCCGGATTCGCGCCTTGTGTCGAGACCCGTTGCGCCCTTTCGCATGCTGCTGTGCGCGGCGCCCTCCTACCTGGACCGCCATGGCGCCCCCAGCGTGCCGGCTGATCTCATCAGACATTTCGGCATAAACTTCCGCTTCCTGAATAGCGGCAGGCTGCTGGAGTGGCCGTTCACTACCGGAAGCGCCGAACCGCAGATCCGCTCGATGCTGACCTGCAACAACATGGAAGCCTTGAAGGGCGCCACGCTCGCCGGCCTCGGCATAGCTTGCATGCCGGATTTCCTGGTGCGCGAGGCGCTGCACGAAGACAGGCTGCGTACCGTCCTCGATGGTCATGTCGACGGCCGTGGCCAGTTCCGGATGCTGTGGCCCTCCAATCGCCATCTGTCGCCGAAGGTGCGCGTTTTCGTTGATTTCCTTCCCGAGCGACTTGCTGCGACAAGCGGCTCGTAGCCAACTCATCGAATAAATATGATTATTATCGTCATGTTTCTGTGGAAACATCGGAGCGGCTGTGGCATGCCGCTGACGGTGAGGGTGCCGCGCGGCGCCTTGCCCGAACCGTTTCGAAGGACTTGAGCGATGGACCAACTTAGCGCGCAAACCCGGATCAGCGACGCGGCGATCAGATCGGTGATGGACCGGCTGCGCGCAGAGCACAGCGAATTCGAGATTGACACTGGCGTTGCCGACCAGTGGGAGCTCCGCCTCTACTACGGCTCGTTGAGCGCTACGCTCGATGATGAAAGCGTGCTGATCCGCGTCGCGGCGACAGACGAAACCTGCCTGTCCTACATGAAGATGACGGTCGCCGGCCATGTCGCCGAACATCTCGGCACGACCAAGGGCATCCATTGGCAAGGCGACGGCAGCGACGCCGGTACTCCGGTCTTCTTCCGCGAGATCATGGTGATGTCGTCGACGCGGATATCGGCGCATATGCAGCGCCTGCGCTTCGCCGGCAAGGATCTCGGCCGATTTAGCCATGGCGGCCTGCACATGCGGCTGCTGCTGCCGCCGCCTGGCCGCCGGCTGGTTTGGCCGACGATGGGCGCTGACGGCTTGATCGTCTGGCCTTCTGGCGACGATGCGCTTGCCGTGCGGGTCTACACGATCCGGGCGCTGGATGCCGCAAGCGGTTGGCTCGATGTCGATTTCGTGTTGCACCCCGGCCAGAACACGCCCGCCGCCACATTCGCGCAAAACGCACGGGCGGGAGACGTCATCGGCATGATCGGACCCGGCGGCGGCGACGCCCCGGTGGCGCAGACCTTGCTTCTGCTCGGCGACGACACCGCGCTGCCCGCCATCGGCAGGATTTTGGAGCATCTGCCGCCATCAACACGTGCCGAGGCGCTGATCGAGGTCGATAGCCCGGATGACCGAATGGCGCTGGCGCAAGGGGACAATATCGACATCACCTGGCTTTACCGGCGCGGCCTCGAGGCCGGCACCGCGGGCCTATTGTCGACCGCCTTGCGTGAGCGCAATCACATGGCGCTTGCCGACGGCCTGTACGTTTGGGCAAGTTGCGAATTCGGCGATTTCCAGGAGATACGCAAGATCGTGCGCAAGCAGTGGGGCCTGCCACGCGACCGGCACCTGGTTACGGCGTACTGGCGTCGGGATGCGCATAGCGTGGGCGAGGGCGGCGAGGACTAGTCGCTGCTTATTGCCTGACGCTTCTGGCCACCAGCCGAGCGACGCTCGGGCCGACCAGCAGCACGATCAGGAAGCGTGCCGATTGCAGGGCCATGACGAAGGAGATGTCGACGTTCTGCGCGGCGGCGGCGATGATGGCGATGCTGTCCATGCCGCCGGGGCTGGTCGCCAGATAGGCGGTCAGCGGATCGATGCCCAGGAGATGGCTGATCAGGAAGGCAAGGCCGCCGCAAAAGGCGATCAGCGCCACGATCGAGGCGATGATCTGCGGCAATGCGCGCGTTGCATGGCGCAGGATCGCCCTTGTGAAGTTCAGGCCGATCGACCAGCCGACCATGGCGTAGCTGACGGCCAGCAGCCATTGCGGCAATTGCATCTCCACGCCCAAGCCAAGATGGACGACGGTGCCGAAGATAAAGGTGCCGAGGAAGAAGGGCGAGGGCAGCCGGAAAATCTTTCCCGACAGGCCGCCAACCAGCGCGATGCCGATGGTGGCGGC
>NZ_RZTC01000061.1:0-32767 GCF_004023165.1 Mesorhizobium sp. M7A.F.Ca.MR.176.00.0.0
ATAATCCGGCATCAAAATCTCCGCCAAAACCCGAGCCGGCTTCTTGCCACGCCGGCCGGGCGTGGTCTCGCGAGTTGAAATGGGTTGCCGCATGCGCTTGATCCAGCCGCCCTCACGCAGCTGCCGGTCCGGCTTCACGCAGCAAATCGTCAGCTTTGTCCGTCTTCTCCCAAGTGAACTCAGGCTCTTCACGCCCGAAGTGTCCGTATGTCGCCGTCTTGCGGTATATCGGCCGTAAGAGATCAAGCATCTTGATGATGCCTTTCGGTCGGAGATTGAAAACCTCGAGAACAAGGCGCTCGATCCTTTTTTCCTCGATCCTTGCGGTTCCGAAGGTATTGACCATGACAGAAACCGGACTGGCCACGCCGATCGCGTAGGCAAGCTGAACCTCGCAGACCTCCGCAAGGCCGCTGGCAACGATGTTCTTCGCGACATACCGGGCGGCATAGGCCGCCGAGCGGTCAACCTTGGATGGGTCCTTGCCCGAAAAGGCACCGCCGCCGTGACGCCCGGTCCCACCGTAGGAATCGACGATGATCTTCCGTCCTGTGAGGCCGCAGTCGCCGGCAGGCCCACCGACCACGAACCGCCCTGTTGGGTTGACCAGAAATCTGATCCCCGAAGTATCCAGGTGGGCCGGCAGGACCGGTTTTATGATCTCCTCAATGACGCCTTCGCGGACCGTGGCTTGTGAAACCGCTTCGTCATGCTGCGTTGACAGGACTATGGTATCCAGCGCCACCGGGCGGAGCCCTTCGTAGCGTACCGACACTTGAGATTTCACGTCCGGACGCAGCCAGCCAAGCTGTCCCGCTTTCCGGACCTCGGCCTGTCTTTTCGTCAAATGGTGAGCGAGTTGGATCGGCAGGGGCATCAATGTATCCGTCTCGTTGCATGCGAATCCAAACATGATGCCCTGATCCCCTGCCCCTTGCCCGAGATCCTGCCCTCGTCCTTCATCAACGCCCTGGCTTATGTCGGGCGACTGCTCGGTGAGGGCCAGAACGACGGCGCAACGTCGACCATCTAAGCCAATCGCATCATCGTCGTAGCCAATATCGAGTATCGTATCGCGGGCGACTTGGCTGTAATCGATGTGGGCATGGCTGGTGATCTCGCCAGCCACAACGACCATCCCCGTCTTCACCAACACTTCACAGGCGACGCGCGCCTTCGGATCGGTGCGCAGGACCGCATCGAGAATGGCATCGGAGATGTTGTCTGCCATCTTATCGGGGTGTCCCGCGCCGACGGATTCGGAAGAGAACACGAACTGCCTGGTCATAAAAATGCCCTCGCTTCAAGTGCTGGAGTTAGTGAGGAGTTTCTGGATTGGGGTGGCTTATCGGTCGGGGATGCCGGGAACATCGAACGCAGTGCAGAAGTCGGCAACGTCTCTTCGTACGCTCGCATGAACTTCCTGGTCATCGGGCTGGCGGCAGACCGAGTCGATGAAAGCGGCGATCTGCACCATCTCCGTTTCGCGCATGCCCATGGACGTCACCGCTGGTGTCCCTAAGCGGATGCCGCTTGTCAGCGCCGGATGCCGCCGGTCGCCCGGGACCATATTGAAATTCGCAATGATGCCTGCACGCGATAAGCGCTCCGCATAGGCTTTGCCTGACAGCGACCGGTCCCGAAGATCAAGGATCAGCATGTGATTGTCAGTGCCCCCGGTGACGAGTTCATAACCTCGCTCCAGAAGTGCCTGGGCCAGAGCCTTGGCGTTGTGGACGATCTGCTGACCGTAGACACGAAAGGACGAGTTCGCTGCTTCCTGCAAAGCGACGGCAAGCGCGGCGATAGTATTCATATGCGGTCCGCCTTGCAGAAGAGGGAACACGGCGCGGTCTATACGTTTGGCCAGATTGTGTTTGCTCTTCGGATGATGGAGGGGCTGATAACGGTCTTCATTCCTTGATAAAATGAAGCCACCCCGGGGACCGCGGATCGACTTGTGAGAGGTGCTGGTGACCACATCGCAATGGGACACGGGGTTCGGATGCACTCCTGCGACAACCAGGCCGCAGATGTGGGCGATGTCAGCCACCAGATACGAGTTCACCTCCGAAGCAATTTCGGCCATTGCCGCGTAGTCAAAAATACGCGGATAAGCAGTTCCGCCGACCCAAATTAGCTTCGGGCGTTCCCGCTTGGCGGTCTCGCGCAAGTGGTCATAGTCAATTTGCTGTGTCTTTTCGTGCAGCCTGTACGGGACGCGCTGATAATCGCTGCCGGAAAAATTGACGGACCAACCGTGAGTCAGATGGCCGCCTTCGGGTAAAGGCAAGCCCATGACTTTGTCACGGGGGCTCAAAAGCGCGCGATAGACAGCCTGGTTGGCTGGCGAGCCTGAATAAGGCTGGACGTTGGCGTGTTCACTGCCAAATAGCGCTTTCAGGCGCTCGATCGCGAGGGTCTCAAGCTCATCGACGATCTCGTTTCCGGCGTAGTAGCGCGCACCGGGGTATCCCTCGGCATACTTGTTGGTGAAAATCGACCCGGTCGCTTCCAACACCGCCGAGGAGGCAAAGTTCTCGGAGGCGATCAGTTTGAGAGTTGTCCGCTCCTGACGCTCCTGTCTTAGAAGCAGTTCGTGAACGCGGGAGTCGACGGCGGCTAAGTGAGGCCGCCCGTAAGTGTCGGGCTGCGCGATGGCGCCGCCGGCGGAGTTATCCATGGTAGTCGCGCTCCATTTGGACTGATCTATTTCACGATCAAGCAGGCGGTCCCTTCAACCGCGCGTCTTGTATTGCTTCCAGGCGTTGTAGGTCTCTTTTATGATGGCCATCATCGTGGGGCAGGAGATCGACCACCAATTGAGCCAGCCCGCCATCCTTGCCTCCTGCTTGCATATGGTACGAAGACTGCGGACGTTGTTCGTTGCAGCAAAGAAAGTTGGCTCTGACCAGCCGCCGAACGTGGCGTCGAACCTGCTCGCGAGGCAGACTGGTAATATCGGCCAGCTCGCCGACGGTTAGATCCGCATGCGCGCAAAGGCCCAGGATTCGAAGGCGATCAAGATGCGCTGCCGTCCTTAGGCGATTTACCAGTGTCAACATTGGTTGGCATCAACCCGGACGGGATGCAGCAAGCCGCTAGCCCTTCTATCCCCATCAATCCGCATGAGACCTCTCTCGTCATTTGCTGTAAATCCGCTGGTATGGATGCTAATGGAAGATAGATCACAGTCCTTTACGACTAAGACGCCAGATATTGGGGCTAATGTACCACCTGACAGGAGACTACACTCACGAACATTATGTGAATTTTTTTTAACGTTGCTGAGATCAAGGGGGAGGTTTGGCGAATGTCTCGCCGTCGACTGTCGAATCCTGCCCGACGGGATTATAGGGTGCGTAGCCTGCTTGTCCTTTCCACATGACCAGCGACGATGGGGCGAAGGCGGCAGACATAGCTCTGGAGCATGCTGCGGTATCTTTGGCCTGAAGCCGAGGAAGGCGGACCGTGGCTTCCGCGCCGCTGCCGGGAGCCCGCGAACAGGCCAAGTGGATCAGCCGGGTGTTGCCGTCATAGAGCGTGAGACCCAAAGCTGGCCAGCCGCGCCCTGAGGCTGACGCACCGCTCAGCGTCCACCTTGCTCTCGAAGCCCATCGGCATAGCGCCGATAACGACTTGACCGCGTGCGTGTCGACGAGCGATCGGTGAGCGCAAGGATCGAGGGTGCAGTGCAGGATAATGCTGTTTTAAATCAGCGCTGTTTTCAGCCGACTGCCTTGAGCGTGGGCACAAGGATATAGGCCCAAGGCAGGAGATCATCGTCTGCTGTTCGGGAGGCCGCCCTGGGCGCGCGACAGCCGTTCCTTCGGCTGCGCCGCTCCGCCACCATCCGCGCCGTGCCTTCCGGAGACCATTCCCGCTACCGGCCGGCGCCCGTGAAAACCTCGACCCGGCGCACCGGCTCGAGATGGCTGGGCTCAGCGTAACTCTGAAGTCGTCATATACCGAAGCCTTCACAGACTTCGGACATCCCCCTCACAGTCCGATCCAGATGGCGTCAGGAACACCGCTTGCGTTGATGCGGATGAACCCCTGCTTGTGCCACAATGACCCTTATGTCAGCGCGCGAGCCAAAGCTTCCGCGCAAGGCGACGGCTAGGATAAGGCAATGCCGACGAAGGGCACATTGCTTGCCACACTCTGGAATGATGGCATGCTCGGAAGGCCTAGGCTTTGCTCAGGGCCGCCTGCAAGGCGCGCTTTGAGGTTATTCACATAGCCTTCTGCGTAGTCCTGCGCCGTCGAGACCGAAAGATCAATGCCTGCCGCCAAGGCCTCTTCCATCAGGTGCTTTACGAGCCCATTTCGAATGGCCAGCTTGACCTCGGGGCCTGCGATAAGGCCGATCGCCTGCGCGGCCATATTGAGGCCAGCTTCCTCCAGCGCTCGCTTCATATCGCCTCCGTTAATGGCCGTACGCAGGAGATTGGCTGCTTGCGACTCAGCCTCGAGAACCATCGAGGCAAGATCGGCTACTTGTCCGAGGCCCGGAATGAAGCTGAGCAGTCCCACCGCCGTTGCCGCCAAGTCGAGCACTTTCGTCTCGATTTTGAGCACGGAGTCGACGACGTGCATGACGGCCCCGCCGTTCTTTTTGGCTGACTTAATGTCAGGCTGGTCCATCAGGCCCATCTTCATGTCCGCGACGGCATTCTGCTCTTCTGCGGTTTGGGCGCCGTGGGTGATTGGCTGCTGAACGTTGCGGTTCGCAGACGACATGTTTGTGCAAAAATGGGCAAAGTCTTTTTTGCTGATATTGCCGGAATCAACCGTATGCCCGCCGCCAAAGTCGAAGAATTTATGATGGGTCTTATAGCCCGTGATCGAATTGTTCAGGAGGCCAAACAAAAGAGGATCTGAAAGGAGCTGAGAGGCTGCTTCCCGCACTTTCGGATCAAGGCTCTTGTCGTCTTTCATTTTCGCCAGTTTGTCGCGAGTCAGAACACCGCTTCCAAAGAACGTGTCCTGATGGTCCTTGATCATCTCGACCGTATTCAGCTCAGTTTGCGTGAGGCTCATCGACGATGAGGCGACTTGCAGGAAATCCGCTTTGTGCATCTTCCCTTTCGAGCCACCGCACAACTGGTTCCAAGCATCGGGGTGATCGAGGAAATATTGCGCCGCCGCAATGACCTGGGGCGGAAATTTGCCGTTTTTCGATTCGCCGCCGACCATTTTCTTGAACTCATCCAGACTCAGGTCCTTGGACAGATTTTCGGAGTACCGGTAAAACTCCCGCAAGGCATCGCTCAAGGTCATGACCGAAGGCTGCAAACCTCCGCTGCCGTCGGATGGTATGTAGTTCTGCTCGTAGCTTCGCGCTTGGGCTTCCTGAAATGCAGCAACTTGTGGGTGGTGGTTTGAAAATCCGGCCAAGTCCTTGGCGTTGATCTTGCCTCCACAGCGGCCGTCGCCCTGCGAGCCAATCGCATAAAAAAGTCCCGAATCCTGCTGCAGTCCCTGGATCGCCGCTTTCAGATCCGGTGGCGTAGAGGGATCATTGGCTTTGTCGGTCAACGACTTCCAAGTAAGCGGGCATTGGTCCTTGTGACGGTTGAGTACCGCAACAATCTGCAACTCAGCCGTGGTCAGCGACCCACCGTTCCACGTGATTCCGGGGCTCGCCCTGGGAGCCGGCTCGATCTTCGGAGTGACGCCGAGCAGATGTTGGGCTTCAGTCGCCTTGGAGCGTTGCGATTGGTCCTCCTTGAGAGCCGCCCTCATATTTGGCGGCAGCAGATCCAGTGGGTGTTGCTCCAAGCCATTCAATGTCAAGACATCCGGTGCCATATGGCCCAAAGGGTCCTGCCGCAATTTATCCATTGTCGAATCAAGATTCGACGCTGGCAGATCCCCTTGCGCGAAAGAGCCGGGCTTGTCTGCCAGCACACAAGTGGACAGCATCGCTTCGAAGCACGATGCACTTTGCTGATGCTGGGTCGCAAAATGGGAAACTTTCAGGCCCGGCCAACCCCTTGCGGACTGTAGCGAATTTGAGCGGTAGAAAGTTGAAAGATTACTGGCCGACATTATGCATCCTCAGACGTGACGTTGAAATCCCCACAAGAGACCCCGACAGAAGATCCCTTGCGTTTCACAAAATTCGACAATTCCAAGCGTCGGCAGGTCACGAATGCGCCTGCCCTGCCTTCAATTGCTGTGTTCCGGGCCGGCTCCAAGGTTCGGTCCAACACAATGGCCGGAGTCACCGCGAGAGCTGCCGGGACTCATCATGAGCGGATTAGCTTTCGAGAAACTGACGAGTTTGCGAAGAGTTCACAAAGGGGTAGCCGCAGTCATGTTCTTCAGAGCTGCGGGAAATCCTCAATGTTCATTTCTTGCCCAGCTCAGGCTTCCCGCCAACGCTATCCTGTTGTGGGATGTCAGAAGAATAAGAAGCATCCGGTCGTCCGTCGCGAACGACCGTAGTGGAGGAGCCGCGAAACAAGATCAGCACTGATTCCTTTGGCGTTGCCGCTATGTGAGTCTGCGCCTGCGCCTGCGCCACCAAGCCGTTAAAGGTCTGCTCCACGAGTGCGACGAAGCGCGGTGGACCGGAAACGAAGACGAGGCCATTGCCTGGCACGGGTTTGACCACATAGCGCTCGTCGGAGATATCAAGCTTGTCGAGAGCCCCCTTGAACGCATCGAAGCGAATCGACGTCATCAAAAGCATTCGAGTTTGCGATTCTTGTGCAGCAGACACATAGAGCACAAGGCCGTCATAGTACCATTGTAGACCGTAAAGGTTCGTCAAGCGGTCGAGGAACGCGCGCGGTGGCAAATCAGGCATACGTCCGCGAATTCGCCCCTTCACCGCAGGACTGATGTTGACCCTGATATTCAGGTTGTTGCCGAATTCCTGCAACGCTGCAGCGAGCTCCTGATCCAGAACCGTGTATCTATAGGGTGTCGCCGGAAGGGACAGCGGGACTGCATGCGCCGGGTGAATCCCGGTGGACAGAAAAAACCCGGCACAAAGAAGTCTCAAAACATGCAGGGTGACGGGTTGGATAAGCGTTCTCGGCATGTCGCACTGATAAACCAAACGCTGAAATCATCACAAGTGACTAAATTGCCGAAGAGATTTTAGATTGTCGAAATGACGCCGCCGCTAGTCAGCTTGTTGTCAGCTTGCCCCCCTAGGAGTGTTGCGCCGACACCGGGTGATGAATGGGCGGGGCTCGCCCGGTCAGAGAGAGCAACCGAGTCCTTACATGATGATGCCTGTCACGTCGATCTCTGCCACTCTAACGGCTGGCCTCCCCAGGGTCGGATCACCGTCGATTGTCGAGCAGGCCCAGTTTGAGCGCGCCTTAGGGCATGCAGCCGACTCGCTGAAAAACGATGCCGCCGCGGGGCCAGCGAGTGCGGCGCCAGTTGCTGCGGCGATGGATGTTCAGCGCGCGGCTGCGCCGACGAGCGGCATGGGCGATCGCGTGTTGCAGACGATTTCCTCCCTATATCCACACAACACTGTTTCCTTCCCCGCGCTCGACCATGACATAGCCCTTTCGAAGGGCGCTCTACCGGGACCGGCGCAGAAGCTTCCCGTTCCAGGTGAGGCGGGAACCGGAATCTCGGGCATTCCCCAACAAGGGCAAGACTTCGAAACGATGATGGCTGGTCTTCGGGATGTTTACAACGGCGTCACCCAGGTGGCGCTTATCTCCAAAGGCGTCAGCGGCGTCACATCATCCGTGAATAAACTTTTGAAGGAAGGCTGAACCGCGCGCATGATTGGCTTGGCCGAGGGCGAAATCATGCGTGGCCTGTCAGGGTGGCGGTCGGTTAGACTTGTCATGCTGCCAGTTCTCGTCGCCCTCACTGCTTGCAAAGCCGACCTCTACACGCAATTGCAAGAGCGTGAGGCAAATGAAATGCTCGCACTTCTTGAAGACAACGGGGTCGCCGCGATCCGGGTGGTCGCCAAGGATGGAACCAGCACGATCCAGGTTGACGAAAAGCTGCTCGCCTTCTCAATCAACCTTCTGAACGCCAAGGGGCTGCCGCGCCAATCCTTCAAGAACCTCGGTGAGATATTCCAAGGATCAGGCCTGATTGCCTCGCCGACCGAAGAGCGTGCCCGTTACGTGTATGCCCTGAGCGAAGAGTTGTCGCGGACGATCAGCGATATCGATGGCGTTTTTTCTGTACGTGTTCACGTCGTGCTGCCGCATAACGACCTTGTGCGAGCCGGTGCCACGCCATCCTCGGCCTCGGTGTTTATCAGGCACGACGCAAAAACAAATGTCGCGGCTCTGCTGCCAAAGATAAAGATGCTTGTAGCCGACAGCATCGAAGGCCTGTCCTACGATAAGGTGGAAGTGGTTTTGGTGCCGGTAGAACGGTCCGCACACGAGCAACGGCCCGATCCGACTGCTGTTTTGCCACAAGCATCACTACCTCTTCCTGCGCCACTTCTGGCGACCGTAACAGGTTTTGCCGCAGCCGTATTCGGCGTGGCCTGTTATCTCTTGATCGGCGTTGTTACGCGTCGGCGCAAGCAATCAACCGGCGTTTCCAAGGTCGAGGGGCGCCGGGATGCTTCTGCTGTCGAGGCCATTCGCAAAAGAATGCCTGCAATTGGACGTGGGTGACATCTCATTGCCAATGCCTATACAGACCGCCCGACCTGATGGTCCGCACTTTCCGGGCGCGAGCGAGCTTGCGGCTTCGGCCCATCCAACCCGTCTTGCGGCGCGTCTTGATCCAGCGTTATCGGCCGAAACGTTAGTGAAGTTGCAGAAGTGTTCCAGACTGCATCCAAGGCTGGCAGAATTGCTGGGCAACGATGACGTGGATCTGAACCACATCGGCTGCAGGCCGGACCTTCTACGCGGGCATGATCCATATCGAGCGGCCCTTCTTGCTGGTAGTATCTGGCATGCCCGTTCGCTGGTCGCGTTTGTCTCTCAGCCTGAGCTTGCCATCCTTGTTAAACGCATCGGCGTGGAGGCACACGCATTCGGAATCCGACACCTGCTGCATGCTGTTGACAAAAGACTGATCTCGGACCCAGAAAAACTCGCTCAGCAAATCGAATACGATGGACACGCATGTCTTGGGGCTTGGCTCCAGGACAGTTCAGCTACCGAGCGTAACCGCGTGCTTCTTCGATTGCCCGAGGGGACTGCCGCGGAGACTCCAGCACCTGAGCATTGGACCGCCGCCGGCCAATTGCTTTCACTTGTAGTAGCTCATTTTGAGACAGAGACCCCGGTGAAATGACAGTCGAACTTTCCGAGGGGCCAATAGCGCCGCAGATGCGTCCAGTCGGACCACTGATACCCGCGAGCGAGCTCGAAACCTGGCACAGCGCCGCGCAAGCCCTTGCCGCGGCAGAACGGCATCGGCAGCGCGTTCGAAACTGGGCACGCGCGGTTTACCAGCGGGCGTGGGCGCGCGGCCACATGGAGGGCTCGAATGCAGGCACCGAGGAGATGGCAGGGTTGATTGCGGAGACAATCTCCGAAATCGCGCGACGAAAGGCGGCTCTGGAGCAGGAATTGCCGCAGCTCGTGATGGAAATATTGAGCGATCTTATCGGCGCTTTCGATCCGGGCGAGCTATTGGTGAGGGCTGTTCGTCACGCCATAGAGTGTCAATACAGCGGCGCCGACGTTTGCCTTCATGTTTCTCCCATGCAAGTCGACATGCTTGCACGAGAGTTTGCTCGATGCGACGGCCAGGATGGTCGACCAAGGGTGCGGATCGAGCCCGACCCGACATTGTCGCCGCAACGCTGCGTGCTGTGGAGCGAGTACGGCAATGTTGACCTTGGACTTGACGCCCAGATGCGCGCGCTGCGCCTTGGTTTCGGGACGCTCTGTGAGAAAGGCGAGCTATGAGAAAGCCCGTCCCAGAACATAACGCTGACGCCGACACTCGAGCTCTCGTTCCAGCAATCTCGTCTTTGAGGGCTGCGGCCAAGCGAATTGATACGCGTGCGGTGCGCGGTCGGATCACGCGGGCTATCGGCACACTGGTTCATGCCGTCTTGCCAGACACTCGTATTGGGGAACTTTGCCTCCTAGAGGACCCGCGAACCGGGCTGTCGCTCGAGGCCGAGGTGATCGGCCTGTCGGGTGATGGTGTATTGCTGACACCGATCGGGGACTTGGTGGGCCTATCCAGCCGCGCAGAGGTCGTGGCCACTGGCCGAATGCGTGAGGTGCCCGTCGGCGGCGATTTGCTCGGTCGCGTGATCGACAGTCGTTGCCGCCCATTGGACGGCAAAGGCGAAATCAAGACCGTCGAAACTCGGCCCCTGCATGGCAGAGCCCCCAATCCGATGACGAGGCGCATGATTGAGCGGCCATTCCCGCTTGGGGTCCGTGTCCTCGATGGTCTGCTGACGTGCGGCGAGGGCCAGCGGATCGGGATTTATGGCGAGCCAGGTGGTGGCAAGTCGACGCTGTTGTCACAGATCGTAAAGGGTGCCGCCGCTGACGTCGTCATAGTGGCGCTCATAGGCGAACGTGGACGGGAAGTTCGTGAATTCATCGAAAGGAATCTTGGTGAAGAGGGCCTTCTCCGTACAGTCGTCGTGGTTGAAACATCCGACCGCTCGGCGGTAGAGCGTGCGCAATGCGCTCCAATGGCGACTGCGCTCGCGGAATATTTCCGCGATCAAGGCCTACGCGTTGCTCTCATGCTGGATTCGCTGACGCGCTTCTGCCGCGCTATGCGCGAAATAGGCCTTGCTGCGGGTGAGCCGCCGACGCGACGGGGCTTTCCTCCTTCCGTTTTTGGCATGCTGCCAGGCCTGCTCGAGCGCGCCGGCATGGGTGAGCGGGGCTCAATCACGGCCTTCTATACGGTGCTTGTAGAGGGTGATGGCACGGGTGATCCAATCGCCGAGGAATCGCGTGGTATTCTCGATGGCCATGTCATCCTCTCACGCGCTATTGCGGCGCGATCGCATTTCCCCGCTATTGATGTGCTGCAGAGTCGCAGCCGCGTCATGGATGCAGTCGTTTCGGGGACACATCGCAAGGCAGCATCCATTTTCCGCGAGCTCCTGTCGCGCTATGCCGAGACCGAGTTCTTGATCAATGTTGGCGAATACAAGCCAGGTGGAGATCCCCTGACTGACCGGGCTGTCGCGTCAATCGACGAACTGAGGGAGTTTCTGCGCCAGAGCGAAGATGACGCGTCAGATTTCGAGGAGACGGTCGCATGGATGTCGCGTCTGACCGCGTAAACTGGATTCAGTCTTCGAGGTTACGGCTTCTGAAGGAAATGCAAGAGCGTCGTGCCCTTGGCGAGCTGTCCAAGAAGGAAGCCCAGCGCGATGTGGCCGCCTCAGCCGTACAAAATGCCTCTAGGGAGCTTGCAATGATACAGCAACATTGTTCAAGAAAAGAAGCAGCGCTCTATCAGCATCTGATGTCACTCGACAACTTGTCTAGCGCAGCGCTCGACCGTCACCGCCTTCACACTGAACAGCTTGCCGCTGAGATCAATTCCAGACGGCAGATGCTTGATGATACCCAAATCGCTCAAGAGGAGGCTGAGATGGCGGCGTCCAGGACGAGGGAGCTATGGGTCATATGTTCGGCGGCAAGGGACAAATGGCAACAAATCGAGGACGACGTGCGGCGCGCCGTCGAGACTCATTCGGAGGCCGCAGCCGAGATCGAGGCCGACGATGAGATACTGCTGAAATATGCGAGGGGGTCGCTTGCCTAAATGCCGCGCAACCGGATCCGACGGTCGCAAGAGGTCGTCCGAATGACACGACCGTGCAGTCTTTGATAGGCGCTGCGGTCACACCCGCCATGTTCGAACCAGTTCTGAAACTGTCCCACACGGTTGTCTCGTGGCTCAATGATACAGCAGCGCCGCGCACGCCGTTTCAAAGCCGGATCAACGAGGTGCCGCTATCGGTGCGAACGGCAGGGCTTGTCTGGCAGCAGGAACCTGCTGCCATTCCGATGCTTGACTGCGTCTGGAGAGTGGGAGCCGAAACGGTCATCTTGTCACTGTCGCGCCCGCTCGTAGAGGAGTTCATCACGACAGTGCAGAACGGCTTGGCCTTCCCTTCCGAGCCAACTGCTTCGCTAATTCTCGAACTCGCTCTGGAGCCGCTTGTCACTCGACTGGAGGAGACGACGCGTCTGAACGTGCAACTCGTGCGGGTATGCGAAGCCACGATGCTGGCTCCTCATCTTGAACTCGACATCATTTTCGGCGCGGTCAAGGGCAAGGGCCGTCTATTCCTGTTCACGCCACTTGACGGCTTAGTACCGCCTGCGTTTCGCGCGCTAGGCGAACTGCTTGCCCAGTTGCCGCGGCAGCTGGGCGGGCTGCCTCCAGAGCTCCCGCTCATTGTTGCAGGAGAGGTCGGCACGCTTCGCCTTCCTGCGGCGCTTCTTAGAAGCGCATGTGTCGGTGATGCATTGTTGCCCGATATTGCGCCGTTCGGCCGCGGCCAGATCACCCTAGCTGTCGGCCAGTTGTGCGCCGAGGCGGATCTTGACGGCGATGAATTAATCTTGCGGGGGCCTTTCCGCCCGCGACCGTGTCCTTTGGAGAGTGCGCATATGACACAACCCGGATCGCAACTGGAGCTTACTAAGGATCTCGACGATGTCGAGATCGTGCTTGTCTTTGAATGCGGCCGCTGGCCTATTTCTCTTGGGGAATTAAGAAGTGCCGGCGAAGGGCATATTTTTGAACTTGGATGGCCGATCGACGGCCCGGTCGACATAGTGGCCAATGGTCAGCGTATCGGGCGTGGCGACATTGTCCGCATCGGAGAAGAGCTGGGCATCAGGCTGCGTGGCGGGTTTGCATGCAATGAGTGAAGCTCAGCCGACAATCCTGGCGCTTCTTGCGGTTACCGCCGGACTCGGTCTGCTGGTTTTAGCAGTTGCCACGACAACGGCCTTTGTAAAGGTATCAATTGTTCTTTTCCTCGTCCGCAATGCGCTCGGGACCCAGACCATACCACCCAATGTGGTGCTGTACGCCGCGGCGATGATCCTCACTATGTTCGTTAGTGCGCCCGTTGCTGAGCAGACCTATGACCGCATGTCGGATCCCAAGCTCCACTATCAGACATTCGACGACTGGGTAAGCGCCGCTAAAGCCGGAAGTGAGCCCTTGCGCGAGCATCTCAAGAAATTCACAAATGAAGAGCAGCGGCGATTTTTCCTATCTTCGACAGAAAAGGTCTGGCCAGAGGAAATGCACGCTGCAGCCACGCCTGATGACTTTGCAATACTTGTACCATCTTTCTTGCTATCGGAATTGAAGCGTGGATTTGAGATAGGATTTCTACTTTATCTGCCTTTTATTGTTATAGATCTGATAGTGACAACTATCTTGATGGCGATGGGCATGTCGATGGTCTCACCAACTGTTATATCTGTCCCGTTCAAGATCTTCTTGTTTGTTGCCATTGATGGTTGGTCAAAATTGATGCATGGGCTTGTGCTGAGTTATACGTTACCGGGAGGCTGATCATCACTGAATCCAGCATCATTACTCTTATGAGCCAATCACTGGTGGTTTTCATGATCTGGATTCTACCGCCGCTCATTGCATCAGTGGTTGTCGGCCTCGTCATCGGCATCCTCCAGGCGGCGACGCAGATCCAGGATGAAAGCTTGCCGCTCACCGTGAAGCTTCTGGTCGTTGTCGCGGTGATTGGGCTGTTTGCTCCTGTGCTAAGCGCCCCGCTCATAGAGCTAGCCGATCAGATCTTCACCGAGTTTCCCGCAATGACACTTAGCTACTAGTCCGCCCCATGGACGCGCCATCGGCCGATATTCAAATTCTGATCCAGACGGCTCTCGAACTCGTCGTTGCGGCAGGTCTTGGGGCAGCCCGCGCGATGGGCATCATGCTGATCTTTCCCGTATTCACACGCTCGCAGATCAGTGGGCTGATCCGGGGCTGTTTGGCTGTTGGCTTCGCACTACCATGCCTGGCACATGTCAGTGGCGGATTGCCGGCGCTGGATCCTGATACACGCCTGATCCAGCTAACCCTGCTCGGATTCAAGGAAGTTTTTGTCGGTGTACTCCTTGGCACTTTTCTTGGCATTCCGCTTTGGGGCCTTCAGGCTGCCGGGGAGCTTATCGACAACCAACGCGGCATCAGCAGCCCGACCGCTTCGGCCGATCCCGCGACGAACAGTCAGGCTTCCGCGATGGGCGTTTTTCTGGGGATCACTGCGATTGCCATATTCGTCGGATCAGGAGGCCTGGAAACTTTGATCAGTGTCCTGTACCGCAGCTACTTGATCTGGCCGGTGTATCAGTTTCACCCGACACTGAGCGGGCCAGGAGCAATGGAGTTGTTGGGGCTTCTCGACAGCATAATGCGCACGGCATTATTGGTATCGGGGCCTGTCGTGTTCTTCCTGATACTGATTGATGTATCGATGATGCTGCTGCGTCGCTTTGCCCCGCAATTTAAGGCGAGCCAACTGTCTCCGGCAATCAAGAACATTGTCTTTCCAGTTCTCATGGTCACCTACGCTGCCTATCTGGTGGAGAGCATGAAACTGGAGGTCACACGTGCCAACGGCGTGCTGGAGTGGTTCGACAAATTGCTGCCATGAGCGACACAAGTGAAGAGAAGACACACGCCGCCAGCCCGAAGAAGTTAAGTGAAGCGCGCAAAAAAGGACAGCTGCCACGTAGCTCCGATTTCGTCCGCGCGGTCGGGACTTGCGCTGGGCTCGGCTACCTTTGGCTAAGAGGCAGCGTGATCGAGGACAAATGCCGGGAAGCGCTCCTATTAGCCACCAAGTTGCAGAGCCTACCTTTCGATACCGCGGTGCCGCAGGCATTGGTTGTGCTCGTCCAACTCACCGTCGCGGCTGTTGGCCCGCTGCTTGGAACCCTCGTCGCCGCGGTGATTTTGGCCAGCCTGCTAGCCAATGGTGGATTTGTCTTCTCTCTGGAGCCGATGAAGCTCAGCTTTAAGAAAATTGACCCCTTTGAAGGGCTGAAGCGCTTGGGGTCTGCTCGTTCCATGGTCGAAGTCTGCAAGACCATGTTCAAGGTATTGGTTCTCAGCGCAACCTTTTCCATTGTCCTTCTCGGGATGTGGAAGACAATGGTCCCTCTGCCGATCTGCGGCATGGGCTGTGTTGGCCTCATCTTTATGGAGACAAAATTGCTGATGGGAATTGGCGCCGGCGCACTGCTGGTCGGCGGACTGATCGATCTCCTGCTCCAGCGCGCGTTGTATCTGCGCGAAATGCGCATGACCAATACCGAAGTGACGCGCGAGTCGAAGGATCAGCAAGGAGCGCCAGAGTTGAAAGGTGAACAGCGTCGCATCCGCGAGGAGGCGGCCGACGAGCCTGCGCTTGGCGTGCATCGCGCCACGCTGGTCTTAACAGGAAGGGCGGTCCTGATCGGTCTGCGTTACGTTCGCGGTGAAACCGGGGTGCCGTTCTTAGTTTGCCGTGCCGAAGGTGAGCGCGTTTCACATGTGTTGAGCGAGGCGCGGGCACTACGCCTGACGATCGTCCATGACCATGTCTTAGCGCGTCAGCTGATAGGCACTACAAAACTCGGCCACGCGGTTCCTATGCAATATTTCCAGCCTGTCGCGAAAGCATTCTTTGCCGCAGGCTTGGCCTAGTCATTAGAAGTCCACGACTGCCAGTTCAAAACTGACCTGGCTCCATGCTAGTGGCAAATGTCGGCTGGCCATCCGTGCCCCAGTGTCCCTGTCAGGCCAACCGCGCAACCGCGGGCCTGGGGCAATCACTCCCCTCGGATCTGCCACCCAGCAACTACGGCAAGTCCTCCGGGCATGACCTTGCAGCCTCTGCTGGCCGGTGCGTGGCGCAGTCCGAGGTTTTGAGGCCGGCAGTACGGATTTGATTGGTGCAGCCGTTGGAATGCCCTCGTCAGCTAGTCGTCAACTAAGCGCCCTATGTTGAACAGCCGTGCTAACTTGAGCTCGGTTGCGAAACATAGGAGTACGAATCGTCATGTATGGTCGAATTGGTGGCTCATCCGATAGTTACCGCGCGCATAATGCCGGCGAGCAATCGGATGCAGGAAGCGAAGGGTTCGCGGACACATTTGCCCGAATGCACTTATCCGGATCGGAAGGTAGCGGCGCCTCATCATCGGCGGCTCCCCAAGCATACTCCCTCAATTCCCGACCTCCTGTGGTGGAGATCAACAGGACTTCCTTCAGGAGACAGGTGAGGCAATTTCATGGTGATGAAATCACGCACATCGCCGACAATCCTCAAGAGTATTCAGAGTTCGTATCGTCACGAGCCAGGCGCACCGCGGACGTTGCTCAGCAATATGGCATCCGTCGAGATACGGAGCACGCGCGATATTTCAGTTACCAATTGGGAGACCGGAGTGCCGGACTGCTGAGAATGGAAGGCGGATTCAGCATGAACGAGTTCGAATCGGAAAGTTGGCGGGAACAATTTCCTGGTCGAACTGAGGTCACCTCCATAGTGGATCTTCAAGTCGCCCATCCGCTCGTCGAAAATGCGGGCGATATTCTGCTGGAGCATCAACTTCGGATAGACGGCGACCGACCGTTGCTGAATTGGCGTGCGGCTAATCCGGAAGCACAAGCGCGCGCGCAGACGATGGGGTTTGTTGAAGTGGATCATGGCGACCTGGTGCTTGACCCTACGCAGCATCCCGACAAATGGACGAAGAACAGTGCCGGTGAGTGGCAGCGTGCAGGCAAACCTCCACTCTATCTCCACAAAACCGAGGACAGCGACAGCAGCGATAGCGGGTCCGACGACGATTTCATGTGATTTGTCGACCCGCCGCCGAGCCTTGCAACTGGTGACGGTTGCAAGGCTGTTGGCAGTGAATGCTAATTGTCCGGCGACAGCCCCGCCTTAGCGCCAGCGCCGCCGAGCAATCCAGCCCATCTCCCAGACAATAAACTGCGGATGCGCATCGTGGGTGCTTGCGAGCGGATTGTATTCGGGCCGGAACTCCGCCTCTTGGATACGAGCTCTCCCGAATCCAATTTTCTCCACCACACCGTTGGGTCGTTGCGATGCGCCGATCCCGATCGGATCGGCTATGCCTGCTCCGCGCTCGCAGGAAGACCTTCCGCCTCGATCTTGGCGGCGCGATCTCGGCGATAAGTTGGATGGGAGGCAAGATACGCCGCCACGTCAACAGCAGGTAACGCGACATCGCAAATCGGCCCTGACGGTAGCCGATCGACTCCAATCGCCGGACCGCAACTCGCGCAGCGGCATTCGCGGTTTGGCCAGGAGAAATGCTCGCTGACTCACAGCGTGGCCGGCCGCATTCTGCCCTAGACCCCAAAGTACGTGCCCTGTCATGCAGCCTGCGCCGACGGGAGCTCGGCACGCGAATTGCGTGGTTGGCGGCCAAGCCCCGAGGTCAACAAAGACTTACAGAAAGCGGGGGTGAGTTTGCCGCGATGAATTATGACCTTCTCGCGACCGGACCTAGCATCGGCTTCCTCTCGCTCTCGATTGTAGCCGCGCTGTTCGTTGGATTTAACGTGGCAAGCGGTGAATTCGGAATCAGCCAGCCCTTCTAAGTTTCTGGCCAAGACGGGGCGACTCGTGTGGATGTGCACCCACATCGGGCTCGGCATCGCACCATTGACCAGCATCTTGGGCTGCAGCTTCATCTCAAACAGCTTTCCTGGCTCGCCACGCAGCGCGACCGGTGCCTCCGGCGGCATCAATTCGTCGGCATTGCACAAATGTTCCAGGTATTTTTGCGCCGGAAATGCGTAGGTCTTCATGCAATCAGTCGTAATGCCGGCTTTTCCTTCATTCAATGCGTTGGCCTGTCCCAGCACCATGTTCAGCAACCCTTTGAGCTGGTCTGTGCGTTCGTGCACTTTGGGTAGCTGGGTGGAGGTGAGTAGCAGGCGTACATTACGCCCCTGCAACCCGGCGAGACAGGTTTGCATCTCAATGGCCTGGGCTCGCAGGTACTGGGCCACATCGTCCACGACCTTACCGGCCTCCTCAGGCTTCATCTGGCGCACTTGGGAGACGACGCTTTGCTGACCGGCCAGATCGAACTGCAAAAGTTCGTCCAATCGTTTGAGCCGCTCCGTCAATACCTCCATTGACAACGCGGCGCCCCCGATTGTCGAGCCTGCCCCCGACGAACTCGCAGCCACCTCTTGCGCTCTCACCTGTGTACTCGCAACTTGATCCGAGCGCGCGAGAACCTTGGCTGCTGGCACTGTGCCGGCGTTCGCAGTGACTGGTGTTGATGGCTGCCCGGCGGCAGAAGTCCCGGCGCGAGCTGCCGACTTATGCTTTGACTTCCCTTTCCTTCGCGCTGTAGTGCCTTCTGACACTGCAGCCGTACCAGCAGTGTCAGCCGGTATCGCAGCGCCTGCCCTGGCCGGCATCGCAGCGCCCGCCTGGGCCTGTGGCGCCATGATGGCTGACGGCGGAGACTGCAGGTTCAACAAGTGCATGGCATCGTGCGCAGTGATCCATGCATCGTCCACGATCCGTTCGAACAGTTTCAATGGGAGGCCGGCATCTGGGTAGGTATGGCTTAGCTTGGTATGCACCTCGTGCAACGCCAATCCAAAATCCGAAAGCCGCTCCATGATTTTTTCTACAACCGCGCAATCATGAGCGTTGAGTGTTTTGCCATCCATTATGCCCTTCGCCAAAGAGAGGGCGCGAAGAGCTTCTTGAGCGGCGCTTGCCATCAGCTGCACCACTCCATTTCGACCGACGAGGAGTTCCTTCAAATCTGGCTCGAACCTGCTCGCCCGCAGTTCAATCTTGGCCCGCGCAAGACCGATCCGCTCACGGACCAGCCAGATCCTGACACTCAGTACCGAGCCGGCACGCAGCCGCAGTGCGCACCGCTCGGCTTCCCGCATCACGGGCGTTCCACTGGATAGGCTAGCGGTGGCAGCGCAGGCGGATCGCTGTCGTTCGGAGCGCCATGCCTTTTTTTCCCACCACTTAATTGCCGCCGTATGGTGGTTCTCCACATTTAAAATCAACAGCTCCTGCCGGTCCGCCTGGGAGTAGGAGTAGAGTCTATCGACCATACCTGCCGCTATCTTGGTCTTTTGGTCCAATTTCGTGATCGTCGACAGGCCAAGTTGGTCTACTTCATTCGCGGCGTCGCACACGATCTGGCAACATCTACGCACCTTGTCGTCTGGCATAATTGTCTGCGCCTCAGCCGCAGGCAGGCTAGCGCGGTACTCCAGAATTGCTGAGGCTGCACCGACGACCCGACTGATCAGCTCCACCGCCTCCTCGGGAACGTCGGTTTTCCTGGCGGCAGCCTCGCAATCAGTCAGTTGTTGAACAAGACTGTTCATTCTGAGCTGTGTCGGACTGATATCTTCATTTGACGATGAGCTGGTGCCTTCCACCTGCGCGGTTGATAGTTGGCTACCGACCGGCGCCATGGCTTCGCCCTCAGACATGGAGGGAGAACCGCGCCGCCTTGCGGCTGCGCCACGTGGCGCTACGGTTCCGCGTGGTGGCGCAGCGGCTCCACGTGGCGGTGTGTTCAGGATTTGATCTTCGCCAATCGAGGCGCCTGGCAGACTTTCGCGGGCATCGCCTGGACCGCGCGCAACTGGAAGGGAGGAGGGCCTCCTATCGGCGTCCCCAGAGCGCATCTGCTCCACAACGGAATCGAATGACTGTCCACCTTCTCCCGCAGCAAGACTTGATTGCGAAAGGGAACTGCTCGCCCGCCCCGCGCGGCTGGCTCCAGTTTCAGCCTGCGATTTCCGTGGTCGGCCAATGCCCTTCATATTGCGTCTCCGTAGTAGGCGAGAATGTGCTGCTATTGTGCTGGCGGCTGACGAGACCAGCGGCATCTTTCGGTTAACGTCACGGTCAGCCAGACCCGCGACGGCGTAATGTTCCCGCCAAAGTGCTTCTCAGTAGCAGGCCAAGATTGGCCCGAGCTCACAGGACTTTCGCAACGTTGCCATCGATGTCCTGAGATTATCAGCGCTTCAGTCCGCCGATTTCCAGGAACAGCGAATGAAATCAGACCAACTCGGCCAGCTCCCCTTCCTAGACACGTGCCTGACGATTTTATTGATGCGTCACTCCTCTCGTTCGCCACCGACAAAGTCACACATTTGCTTCAGAGAAGCGTGTGCGTTGCGTATCGCGCGGGAAACCATTTCGATCTATAGTTACAAAAAGTGTCGAGACGGGACCTTTGGATCCGAAGGTCAGGCACGGCCGGCCTAGATAGACCGCTTGGCTGACGATTAGCTGACGATGGGAGTTCTCACGAACAGGGCAAGAAAATCCGACCGCTTCAAGCTTTCGATATGGTGAGAAGAGGATCCGCACCGGCCTCCCAAAGCCGGCAGACCATCCCATGTTCGTACGGTCGCCGACCTTCTCGAGGCCAATGAGCTCACCGCGCCGGGCCGTGATGTGCAGGCGAGAGAATGGTGATGCAAAGACCGAGTTCCTGCTCGTTGCGTGCGCCCGTGGAGCCAGCAAGAATACGGTCATTGCGGTCATGCAGCACGTGGACCGTGTCTCCTGTTCGACACCACAGCATCGAGATGCAAACGAGCTGCTGCGGCTGCCATTCGGTCGCGGCATGCGTGGACGGCGGGATTGGCCGAACAGCCGAGATCGTGGTCGACTGTTCGATGCGAGAGCAACATCCTGCAGAGCATACGGTTTTTGCGCTGGCCGGTTTTTGTCAAAAGCCGTCAGGTTCTCGAAAGCTCCCGCCCTTAGCTTGATCGAGGTTAACCTTTAACACGTCGCCGCCAATGGCAAATGCCGGAGTACCTGATGATAGCAGCAATTGGGAGTGGAGTTGGCAACCTCGGGACTTCCTTGATCCGAAAGGGCCATGGGGATTCGAAATCCGAGCATTCTGGTGATGGCAAGCCGGCTGATGGCAATGATGGCAAGCCAGCTGGTGGGAATGATGGCAAGGCAGCTGGCGGGAACGATCGGGCGGATAACCGGACCGTTTCAAATGATCAACTTCAAGACAACTCACAGTCTGCAGCACAAAGTGAAGCCTTCCAAAGTATCCTGCGATCGTTCGCGTTCCAATTCGCGAACGATGCGATGGCTGAGGCCGATGAAGCTTTGGATGACACAGAAGATGCCTGACGCGGGAAAATCCGGCGTGAGGTCATACAGGCCGTTATTGACGGCACAACTCCAACAGAAAAAGGAATGATCATGGCTGCAGTTGATAATAATAAAAAATCAGGCAATACCAATACCAGTAGCGCCGGCAATACCGATAAAACTAACAGTGGCACTCCCGGCAATACAAGCGGAGCTGATGCTACTGCTTTTCAGGCGCAAGTGCAGGAACTAACCAATGTTAGCTTGGAGGCGACGAAAAGGAGTGTCCAGTTGCGCACTCTAACGACCAATCTCCAGACCATCAAGAAGGCCGCCGACGAACGCGTTTCGTAATGTCGGAAGCGGGTTTTAGACTGCCCCCTAGCGCGTCTCCTTATTGACGCGACGTAGTCCCGAAATGAGCCGCATGGCAATTGCCATGCGGCTTCTATCCTGTTTGAGAGATGCTCTGTGGATGACGCCGTTTCCCTCCGTTTCGAAGTGCGTTCGGGGCACTATTGCGGTCTGACCGGCAAGACGGATCTTCAAAAGTGTTTAATCGGCAGCGGCTTCGATGCCGATTTGGTCTTTGTCGAGCAGGGACTGGCACCGCATCACCTTCGTGTAACTCTTCTTGGCAAGTCGATCGAACTGGAGGCGCTTGCACCCGGAATCAGTATCGAGGGCAACCGGAATATCGCCGCAGGCCAGTCCGTTGTTGTGCCCCTTCCTGTCGTCCTGCTCGTAGGCGAGATGTCCATTGCTTTGTCCGTGCAGGATGCAGAGCCGCCTGGTTCGACCGGCATACCGCGCCTACCGATCGGTGTGCTCGCCATGGTCATAATCAGCTCACTCGGGATCGGCGCGCTTTCAGGCACGATCTCCTATCTTGGCAATGCAAGTGGATCGAGCCCCAATTCACTTCGGGCTGAAGTCGCGTCCAGAACGATCAGTCACCGCGCTGACAATGAACTTACGGAGGCAGCGGCCCAAGAGCTGCAGGAGGAAGTCGATCGAGCGGGTCTTCTCGACGTCAAGATTGGGTCGGCAAAGGGTGTTGTGACCGCCGAAGGCACCGTCACGTCTGAATCGGTCATCAGCTGGCAGAAGCTTCAGCAATCGTTCGATCGTCGCACCAAGGGTACTCTAACACTGGTGAACGGAGTGCTCATCAAAGAGGAGAAGGCGCCATCCGCAATCGCGGTCGAAGCTGTGTGGCATGGGGTCCAACCATATATTGTCATCGACAGCGAGAAGTATTTTGTCGGCGCCATTTTGGCTGATGGATGGGTGGTCGAACGTATTGAGGACAGCCGTGTGCTGCTGAGCAGGAATGGCCGCATTGCTGCTCTCCAATATTGAAAGCTCGCAGGCCCCATCAAGCAGCACTCTATGGCCAGCCAAACATCCTGCCGCGCTCGGTGCTGACAAGCTGGCTGCGTTGGAAACATTTGCTGCCCAGCCATTTCGCGCCTGCTTGTGGCTCTCATGCAGGGTCACGCGCTGGCCAAGGCTGAGGCGCCTTCGGAGTTCGAAAGCCACGTTTCATGGCGTAACAGCAGAGTAAGTCTCAACCGATTGCAAAGGTGTCTCGATGGCCAACGTCCTGCGTGACTTCATCAAGCGTGCGCCGGCCAGCCCGGATTTAATGGTTGCGTTGATGCTGCTTCTGGCTGTCGCGATGATGGTCATGCCTATCCCGGTCGTGGTGGTCGACGCCCTGATAGGATTCAATATGGGGTTGGCCATACTGCTGATGATGGTTGCCCTGTATGTCAGTACTCCACTTGATTTTTCCTCTTTGCCCGGCGTTATTTTGATTTCCACTGTATTCCGTCTCGCGCTCACGGTCGCAACGACGCGACTGATTCTGGCCGAGGGGGAGGCCGGCAGCATTATTCATACTTTTGGCGATTTCGTCATTTCAGGCAATATCGTGGTGGGTTTCGTCATATTTCTGGTCGTCACCATGGTGCAATTCATGGTCCTCGCGAAGGGTGCCGAACGGGTGGCAGAAGTGGCGGCGCGTTTCACGCTGGATGCTCTGCCGGGCAAGCAAATGGCGGTCGACGCAGAGCTACGCAACGGCCACATCGATGCCAACGAATCCCGCCGGCGGCGCGCCGAATTGGAGAAGGAAAGCCAACTCTATGGCGCGATGGACGGCGCGATGAAATTTGTGAAGGGCGATTCCATCGCCGGGCTGGTGGTTATCTGCATCAACATGCTGGGTGGAATTTCGATCGGCCTGCTCTCCAAGGGCATGTCCTTCGGCGAGGTACTGCATCACTACACTCTGCTGACGATAGGCGATGCATTGATATCGCAGATTCCGGCCCTTCTGCTCTCCATTACTGCGGCGACCATCGTCACCCGTGTGACTGGGACGGCGAGGATCAACCTCGGTACAGAAATGGTCAGTCAGCTCACGGCCAGCACTCGAGCCTTGCGACTGGCGGCCGGCGTCCTGGTTGTAATGGGGTTCGTTCCTGGGTTTCCCCTCCCCGTCTTTCTGATGCTGGCCGCAGTGTTCGCTGCGGTAAGCATTGTCAAGGCTGATGTGCTGGGCGCCGGCACTGCCGATGCGAAAGGTGGAACTGCAGCGGAGCCTAAGCAAGCCGCGCCTGCGAAGGAATTCCCGATCGCATTTTTTCTAGCGCCAGATCTTATGCAGGCGGTCGATCAAGCCGAATTGCAAAAACATATTGGGCGCGTTTCGCTCCTGGTCACAGCCGATCTGGGCATTATCGTTCCTCGCATCCCTGTCTTGGTTGACGAGCAGCTGCCTGAATCGCAATTCCGAATTGATGTCGAGGGCGTGCCAGTCGAACAGGACGCCTTAGATCCAAACCAGATGGCGCTCCGAGCCGATGTAGCGCACGTCGACTCGAGCGGTGTCCCCCTTAGACGTGAGCCGAAAACGGACAGACTCCCGGTTGAACATACCCCTGCAAAGGCCCTTACGGGCGCCGGCACGGAGCATAGGGCTCCCGGCGAACTCCTCGCCTTGCGCGTCCATGCAGCGTTGACCCGCTACGCACCGCGATTGGTGGGCATCCAAGAGACCCGACATTTCCTGGGCCGAATGGAGCAGGAATATTCTGAGCTTGTGAAAGAGGTGCTACGCACGACGCCGATTCCTCGGATTGCCGATGTTCTGCGCCGCCTCCTGGAGGAAGGTATCCCAATCCGCCACACCCGTCTCGTGTTGGAGGCATTGGCCGAATGGAGCGAGCGTGAGCAAAACGTTGCCCTGCTGACGGAATATGTCCGTTCTGGTTTGAAGCGACAGATCTGCCACCGCCATGCCAACACGGAGGGCATCGTGTCCGCCCTGGTCGTCGAGCGCGAGAGCGAGGATGTGATGCGTGGCGCGGTTCGAGATTCGGATGCAGGCCCCTATCTCGCACTGGAGGATCGGCAAAGCGAAGCGATGCTATCACAGATACGTCAGGTCCTTTCGAACGCAGAACCGGGTCAAACCCGCCCTATTCTGTTGACGTCGATGGATGTCCGACGTTTCGTCCGCGGCTTTCTGACGCGAAACGGGGTTGATCTCGCCGTGCTGTCTTATCAAGACCTCGCCTCCGACTTTACAATTCGCCCCGCAGGATCCGTCACACTCCCGCACGGATCGAACAGCGGATTGTTAGAGTAGTCCCACCTTTCCTAACTGAACGCCACGCGCCTCCCCGATAACTGAGAGATAACATGAATAGTAATACAGTTTCTCCATCGCCTATGTTTCTGCGCCGGAACTCACTTCTTTTTGCCGTACTCGCCATTCTGCCTTTGGGCGGTTGCGCCAGCTGGCAAAAGCCGGCTCTTTCCGTGCAGGAGACATCTTCCCCCGAGTTGCTCAGCGCCGATCAAATCGATCCGGCTATGCGCGAACGCATTTTGCGCGAAGTTGGTCAGGATGTTCAAGAGCGGGCTTTGCGGGATGAGGTGAAGCAGCACCCGGACAATGTTGATGCGGCGATACGACTTACAAATGCCTTGGTGGGCCAGAAGCGCCCGCACGAAGCGGTTGAGGTGCTCGACAGCGTCTTGGTCGCAGCCCCAGGAAACGTACGTGCATTGAATGCGAAGGGCGTGATTTTGGACATTGAGGGGCGGCATGACGCGGCACAGGCCCTGTATCGGCGAGCTCTCGAAAACGAGCCAGGCAATCAGATGGTGCAGCATAACTTCAATCTGTCGCTTGCCTTTAACGGCAAGTCCGAACAACCAAGGTTAGCACGATCGCAATAGGTGGGCACAGTGCATGCGCAGCCTGTTCCCCGGCTCGAACACGCGCTCGGCTCCCATCATAGATGGCCCCCTGAAGAGAGCCATATCTATGCAAAACAGTTGCTCCAGATCTGGCCGGCAGAGATCGGCAGGAGAGCCGGATGACATCACGCGGCCACCCGCAAGGCCACCCGCCTCGCTTCGTTGCCAGAGCGCCCTCTCCCTCGCCGGTCACCGTCTCGCAATGCGGCGACCTGGCTTAAGGCGGTCGACGGAGCGCCCGATGCAGTAGCCATGAAGACGTAACGCAGCGATGGACCCGCCGGATCGTGTCGCGCTTGTGCTGGCCGTCCCTGCCATTACAGCACGGTGATTGTAGCTGGATCATATTCTAGAGGCATCGATGGTGTGGATGCCTTCGATCCAAACAATCGATTTGTTGAATTCGTCCGCCTGAGGAAATTAGCTGCGGCGATCCGACTTCCGACGCCTGCAGGCGCAAAACCAACAGCGTGAGCGCTGCGGGTCCGGAGGCAGGCTGCAAAGTGCAATCACCAGCGCTGATAAGCGGCAAGTGAAGAATGTATCGCTCGGGCGACTCCTGTGTTGTGCACGGTTGCCCCGCGACGTGAACTGTAGCAGCTTGGCAGCTCAGCGTTCACGAAAGGAGAAAAGATTTGGGGCCAAGCAAAGACCGGCTTTTTTGATTGTCTTGCTGTATCGCTATGGTGGGGCGGGCGCGAACGCTCCCATAATTCAATACGCTGCCTTTAGCGATGGACGATGACGGGATGCGTCGCCGAGACTTCAATGGTGGAGGAGCAGCGCACCCGTCGATCCATTTGCTTTCAGCGGCAACCGCCACTATGAAGCGACACTTCGCCCAACTGTGTTTCAAGCTGCCCGGAGAAGTTTATGACAGAAGAACCCCACAAGACCGACATCCTCATCGAGCTCACTGCCGATGTTGTATCAGCCTACGTCTCCAACAACCCCGTCCCGGCGGGGGAGCTTCCTGCCCTGATCGCCCAAGTGCACGGGGCTCTAAACGGCACGGCTGGACTCATACCGGCAGAAGAGCCTGTGCCTGTAAAAAAACCTGCTGTCCCGATCAAAAAGTCGATCGAACCGGACTACATCATTAGCCTTGAAGACGGCAAGAAATTCAAATCGCTAAAGCGCCATCTGGCGACGCACTATGGTCTGACCCCAGACGAATATCGCGCCAAATGGGGTCTGCCGTCGGATTATCCCATGGTGGCGCCGAATTACGCCGCTGCGCGCTCCGCCTTGGCCAAGACCATGGGACTCGGCCGCAAACCGAAAGAGCCGGAAGCCCCAGCCACGGCGCCGGCGAAACGGACCCGCAAGAAGGTCGCAGCCTAAATCCGTATCAACAGTCGTTCGGACGCGCAGCAGCCGTTGGCCCAATCTGCGCGGAATCAAAGGGCGGGGATGAGCCCCGCCTTTCCCGTCCAAGAGCCTCATTTCCAGAGTAATTCATGATGGCTCCAGCAATCCCTGCCGCGGCATTAACTTGCATGCTCCGTCCCGGGTTTCGAGCCGTCAATGCGTTCCGGCGATGACGAACCTTGCCAAGGCTTTCCCGGACCGTTAGCCAGCCTTGCTGAGGCTGCCTGCAGAGGACTTTCCCGTGCGGCGATCCTGTTCCACCTCGTAGTTGATCTTCTGGCCCTCATTAAGGGTCGACAGGCCCGCTCGTTCAACAGCGGAAATGTGGACAAAGACATCCTGACCGCCGTTGTCAGGCTGAATAAAACCAAAACCCTTCGTGCTGTTGAACCACTTCACCGTTCCAGTCGCCATATCCATTCCTTTGTAATAAGTCGCAACTTAGGCAGGCCATTCACGCCAGCCTGATTTGTACACGAGACTTTAGGCGCATCAAAATCGGAAAATTGCAAGGCCCACTCGATCGCCTGATCTCCAGCAGCAACTGCAACATATGCGAGGCGCGTGCCAGACGAGGCGTATGCCAGACGTTTCGTCGTGCGCTGTCGCTCGAACGTTGACAGAAACAATGACACACCTTGCAAACTCGGCACATCTTGTGGACGTGCTCGGGTCGCTTCTCGACTGCGATACCCGCTCCTGACCGGGTATCGTCGGCCAAAATGAGGGTTTTTGTCATGTGCCGCCAGACCGAAAGATCAGGCGCGCAGCGACCTGCACATTCAAACCGGAACCCGCGAACCTCGATTAGCTTCTGCCTGCTCCGAAGGGCGGTAGCCTGCTCTGAGGCGGGCCACTGTCGGGTTGAAAACCAACTGTCGGGTTCGGAACCCCAGATTGTCGGCAAGGTACGCACCGCCCACTGGTTGGCCAAAGGGGCACTGGCTCCTGATCCTGCCGCCATGCTCGCCCGATCTCAACCCGATCAAGACAGGTCTGCTCAAAACTCAAGGCGCGGCTGCGGAAGAAGGCGGCCAAAACTTTCGACGCTCTCTGCGGAACTCTCGGCGATATCTGCCAGCTGTTGGAGCCAAATCAAAAACCATTAATTGCGACAGGTGATTTTATGACATTCATTGCGAAGAGGCCAGAATGAACAGCGGAAGAGAGTAGCAGCTCTCTGGTCGCGGCGAGGTGGATCGTCGACACGATCGGCACCTGGCCCGTGCGGGGATCGCACCGCAGCCAGCACCAGAGCCAGACCTTGACCGCTTGCCTTGCTCAGGCGCCACAACAACGAGTGGCTGGAAGCAGATCCACGTGAACTCAGCGATATCGATCAGACGATGCTTACCCTCATGAAAGCCGATCCCGACGCTGTCCAGCGCCGCGAAATCCTGACCAGCATATGGCGCATCGGATGCCACCGCCTGCACACTCACCATCGACATGCCGGAACTCGGAACCAAAGGCCGCAAGCCTCGCCGGCCTCGGCAAAATGGAGCGGCCGCGCCTTCTCCGGGGCGGCCGGGCCAATGTTCGCCAGGCCCTCTACATGCCCGGCCCTTCGCCCTGCGCTTCAACCCCGACCTCAAGGCAAAATACCAGGCGCTAAAGGCGGCAGGCAAACCCGCAAAGGTCATCATCTTTTTGCGAAAGCTCCTGATCCTAGCAAACGCTCTCCTCAAGGCGCAGCGAAAATGGCCCCTAAAACCCTTGACCGAAACGGATACCTTAGCCTTTCAGGTGAGGCGGGCCGAGATAGACCAACCGCGGGTTTAACTTCGCGAGTTTAAGCTGATTATGCCGATGCAACTCTAGCGCCTGCGCGACCGTTTTAGCTTCCATCAACAAGGCGGCAGGGTGGGAGGAAGTACCCTCCCCTGCCGCGAACAAGCTTTGGACAAAGCCCCACCTTGTCCGTAATGTGATCGGGAGGCCGGGGCGCGGCGGTGCTCAGCGGATGTGACGCGCGAGATCTGCGACCCTACCCATCAGCACTTCCATCGGTCCTCGCTGGAAGACGCGCAGCCAAAGCACCGCAAAAGTGCTGATAACCACGATGAAGCCAAAGAGCGTGGACAGGCTCTCGTCTTTGAAAATGTTTATCTTCATAAGATAGGCTATTCCCGCAATGTGCAGCACATAGGCCGTCAAAGACATCGAGCCGACTGCGATTATTGGCCAGACCAGCTTTCGCAGACGCGGGAGCGCATCCACAGCGAGCATGCAAGCCGCCAAGATGATCATTGCGCAACCGGTGCTGCCCACGATCGAAAGCGTCGTTTCGCTATGAGGTGCGGCTATCCATGACGACTTGACTATAAATGACGACTTGGAAGGCTCAAAAGCGCCGTCAACGTCAGACCACCACAAGGAGGTTTCAGTCAAAGCGCGGGAACTCAGCGCGAGCAAGGATCCCCCATGGCCCAACACGGCCAGCGCGACCCCCGCCAGACCAAGGCGCCAATGCGCTGCTAGCGTATTAAGATTAAGGCGCGCGATGGCCATGCCAGCGATGAGGAAAGGAACCCAGGTCACCGCGGGATAGTAGCCGTTGACCATGAGGTTGAAGACCGGGTCGAGGAGGTTGGGGGCAACCGACAGAAGGGAGGAACGGACTTGCGGGAGAACTAATGCCGTAGCGGCAGCGATCAAGCCCAGCTGATATGCGCTGAGCCGATGGAGCGGCAATACCAACAAGAAGCAAATTCCGTAGTATTCTAGGATGACTTCGACCTGGGTACCGAGGCAGCCCAGGATTGAGCCAAGCGCGAGCAAAACAAGGGCACGAATTGCGACTCTGGCGATGGCCTGTCTACCGGCTATCCCCGACTTCGGCGCCTTGCGACCTGTAATCAGGAGGATTGAAAAACCGGCCAATACGGCAAACAGGGCCGACGGCCGCCCATGGGTTAGTTCCATCAGAAACCCGACTAGTCCTCCTTCGCCGGGGTCGGGACCAGATGGGCGGCATACATCCCGAAGACAGCCAGGCCCCGAGCGAGGTCGATGCCGACCAGCCGATCTACTACCGACCCATTCCTAGCGTCGGCAACCGGTGCCTTCATTACCATGGTAGATTCCCTTGTTGGGTGTGTGGACCGCGGGAGCCGCGATAGGAGAGCCGGTCGGCTGCTGCCGTCGCCTCGTGAAAGGGTTCAAAACATCGCGCCATCTGGCGCATCGAGCTGGCGACAGAGCTGTTCAGCCATTAGCCTGGGGTAAGAACAACAGATCGGCTCACAAAGCCTGTGTCACGGACCTGAAAAGTGGTGTCGCGGAACCGTCGTTTTTTTGCATGATGGCTAAGCCGAGAGATCCACTGCACCGACGAGAGACTCAGCGACGTTGGATATCCGATCAGTACGCCGCGGCTCCGCCGGTGACGATCACCCCGGGTGTCAAGGCCAGGGCGTAAACCTGCCATAATCTGTG
The DNA here is from genome assembly GCF_004023165.1 of Mesorhizobium sp. M7A.F.Ca.MR.176.00.0.0. Lineage (NCBI taxonomy): Bacteria > Pseudomonadati > Pseudomonadota > Alphaproteobacteria > Hyphomicrobiales > Phyllobacteriaceae > Mesorhizobium > Mesorhizobium sp. M7A.F.Ca.MR.176.00.0.0. The sequence goes on from NZ_RZTC01000061.1 coordinate 30,173, forward strand.
GTAGTGCGCCCGCGACCAATCCGTTCGACAAAGCTCGGCGCATGGTCGAGCCAATCATATTCTTCCATGTGGCTGTTGCCTGAAAAACCGAAGACGCCGTTCGCTGGTCCAGCTGTTCCAGACCTCGGCCTGCGTCGGTCATTAGAACCGGCGCGCCTGTTTCCCAAATCAATTTGCTGATGCAGCCGCCGGGGGTCACATTGAGCAAAAGTGCCGAGGTCAGGACGGGTTTCATAGGGGCTCTTCGTTTGGCTTTGTTAACGACCCCTTTCTTGCAAGTTGTAGCTGACAGCAGCCTGAAAGCTCCCCAAATAATTCGCTGCCGCCGGTTCAGCCTATTGTCAGCTTCGACCAATAAGATGGGAGCCTTGCCCTCATACCGGAGCTCGGCAGCATGATGCGAATACTGCTCACTGAAGACGATAAGGACCTTGGAAGTGCTATGCACGATCATTTGGTGGCTGGTGGCCACGCGGTCGACTGGGCCAAGAACCTGTCCGAAGCGCGCGATTATGCAGCTGTGGTCGGCTACGACCTTATTTTGCTCGACGTTCACCTGCCGGACGGCAATGGGATCGACTATCTGCGGGAGCTGATCAAGGAACTTGAATCGGCACCGGTCATCATTCTGACAGCCTGCGATCGGATTTCGCATCGCATCGAGGGCTTCAACGCTGGAGCCGACGACTATTTGGTCAAGCCGTTCGATCTGGGGGAACTCTCAGCGCGTATCCATGCAGTGGCACGTCGCCATGGGCATTTTCCGGAGCCGCAATTTTCGGTTGGGACGCTTTCCATACAGGCAGCCGAGCGACGCCTCTTCCGCGACGGGCAGGAGGTCTACCTGACTTGACGCGGATGGGCGGTGCTCGACTACCGTCTGCCCCAGCCCTGCACGGTCGTTTCAAAAGGGAAGATCGTGGACGCGCTTTTCGGCAGACGGCGCTGATTCATACTCTAAAAGAAAATTCGGCTTCCAGTTGCCTTGGCCATGACTGCCCTTCCCGAGAGATGGGTGACAGTTCATTCCGGATAGATGGGTTACACTTTCGGCCCTTTGCAAGGAGAGCAAGGTGCCTTGGAAGGAGTGTAACGTCATGGAAGAGCGGCTGAAGTTCGTCGCCCGGCTGCTGGACGGCGAGAAGATGGCGGTGCTTTGCCGGGAGTTCGATATCTCGCGCAAGACCGGCTACAAGATCCTCACGCGCTACAACGACAGCGGCCTGGAGGGGCTGACGGACCGATCGCGGCGGCCCTATCGCCACGCCAATCAGCTTCCGTTTCAAATCGAGAAGCTGATTGTGCGCCTCAAGCAAGACAAGCCGACATGGGGTGCGCCGAAGATACGCGAGCGGCTGGCCCGGCTGTATCCGGATGTGCACCGGCCCGCGATCTCGACCGTGCATGCCGTGCTCGACCGCCACGGCATGGTCGAGCGCCGCAAGCGCAGGCGCAACAGGGCGACGGGGACACCACTTTCAAACGGCTGTCGCCCTAACGATCTTTGGTGTGCCGACTACAAGGGCGAGTTCGGCAGAGAACACGGCCGGGACAGGGGATCACAAACACTTGACCGTTCCAGACCCTGGCAGTGGCGCATCGATTGACCGTTGGCTCTGTTCGTGGGCACCGAAAATAGGGCCTTCTTGGTCCTCGGCAGAGAATATGGCCCGGACGGGGGATAACAAACACTTGACCGTTCCAGACTCTGGCAGTGGCGCATCGATTGACCGTCGACTCTGTTCGCGAGCGCCGAAAATACGGACGACCCCTATGGTCAAAGTGCACTTCTGACCTGCTAGGCACTGTTCGATAACTGGAGGCACCCGCTACGGTGCCCTCGTATTTAAGACACCTGTCAGTTTCAAGCCTGGACATTGACGCGTGGCGCGGCTGCCATTCGTTGACCGCCACGTCGAATTGCCCGCCAACCAGTGTACAGCCGCCGGTGGTCACATTGAGCAAAAGTGCCGAGATCAGGAGGGGTTTCATAGGGGCTCTTCGTTTGGCTTTGTTAACGACCCCTTTCTTGCAATTGTAGCTGACAGCAGCCTGAAAGCCCCCAGATATTCGCTGGCGCCGGTTCAGCCTACTGTCAGCTTCGATCAATAAGGCAGGAGCCTTGCCCTCATACCGGAGCTCGGCAGCCTGATGCGAATACTGCTCATTGAAGACGACGACGACCTTAGAAGTGCTGTGCACGATCATTTGGTGGCTGGTGGCCACGCGGTCGACTGGGCCGAGGGCCTGTCCGGAGCGCGCGGTCATGCAGCTGTGGCCGGCTACGACGTTATTTTGCTCGACGTTCACCTGCCGGACGGCAATGGCATCGACTATCTGCGGGAGCTGATCAAGGGGCTTGATACAACGCCGGTCATCATTCTGACAGCCCGCGATCGGATTTCGCATCGCATCGAGGGGCTCAACGCTGGCGCCGACGACTATTTGGTCAAGCCGTTCGATCTGGGGGAACTCTCGGCACGCATCCGTGCAGTGGCACGTCGCCAAGGGCATTTTCCGGAGCCGCAATTTTCGGTTGGGACGCTTTCCATACAGGCAGCCGAGCGACGCCTCTTCCGCGACGGGCAGGAGGTC